>NZ_JAUBRC010000056.1:0-39810 GCF_036701635.1 Microcoleus sp. N9_B4
TTGACAGGAGGCTCTTTTATATCTTGCCCTTTTTGTCAAGTACAATTTATACCAAATTAGATGAGCTTACCCTGGTTCTTTCCATTCTTCAATTTTCTCGAAAATGGCATTGAAGCGTATGAATAGAAGCTTGATCTACTACAATAACTGTTGGCCGCTCCACCACAGCAAAGAAAGTATCTATGCAGGCTATGATTACATCAGAATTAATAGTCTGCTCTGAAACATAAGCATGAAGAGTGTTTTGCCGATTCATAATTCCCAAGACATTTAAACGCTTAGTTCTACGACTATCAATTGACAAATATTCACCAATCTCTTGCCATCCATAAGGGACACAAGGGATGCCACAAAATCCGGATTCATCCAAATAGTATAAATCAATTTTTCCCTCATCTTCTAGTTGTTTTAATTCTGACAATTTTTCTTTTTTTCCCTTGTATTCTATGGGGTCTGGCTTGCCGCCAACACCTCGACGCATCCTATGCCAACTCATATTTTTTTTTAATTATTCTCTTAATTGTTTCCGTACTTGTATTAATACACCATTCTTCTTTAATTTTTTGTACTACTTGCTTTAATTGTTTGGGTTGTGATTTTACCCAGTCCTTAATTTGATCTGATTGTGCGGAATTAAATGTTTCTTTTCTGCCTCTACCTGGTTTATTATATAATCCGAGCATTCCCTCATATTCCCATCGATTCAACCAGTTATACATGGTCTTATAACTAACTTTAAAGATTTTCATTAAATTTTTATTTGTGAGATTTTGTGAAGCCAAAATTAAAAAATGTGCTCTTTGGCGCACTTGATGATGTCTGCTTTCGCGATAAATTCGGTTTAGCAATTTCAAGGAAAGTGGATTAATATCTCGAAGTAAAAACATATAAAACCTCTTTGAACACAACTTGATATTTTTTATTATATCATATTGGTTATTTGTGTAATTAATTTTGTTTGACTACTTACTAGGGGTAATCAAAGCCGATTCGGTATAATAAGCTCGACTTCACGTAGGTTTGATTTCTGATTAAGTTGCTATACCTGTTAAACTGATTCCGATCGCCCTCAACACGAGTGGATTCAATGTGGGATAAAATTGCCGCACGCATTGCGGAAGTAACTGGAGACAAATTTGTGATCGACAATCGCCGTTCCGTCAGCGGTGGCTGTATCAATCAAGGCTATTCTATCAGCAGCAGTTCCCGCACTTACTTCGCGAAAATCAATCAAGCTTCCCAAGTCGCGATGTTTGAAGCTGAAGCGCTGGGTTTGCAGCAAATGGGGGAAACCCAAACGATTCGAGTACCTGAGCCGATTTGCTGGGGAACTGAGGGGAATTCAGCTTATATTGTGCTGGAATGGCTAGATTTGGGAAGTCGCGGGGGCGATCGAACTTGGGAAGAAATGGGGCGAAAACTCGCTGAAATGCACAAATACACCCCCCCCACTCCCCCCTTGCTAAGGGGGGGAGAAGAGCCTAATTCGGGCTTATTGAGGGCAGTTTTTGGGTGGGATATTAATAATACGATCGGCTCAACTATACAAATTAATAATTGGACGGCAAATTGGGCAGAATTTTGGGCCGAGCATCGGATTGGTTATCAGTTAAAATTGGCTAGGCGTCGGGGCGGTCATTTTCCGCAAGGGGAACGTTTATTAGAGATGATTCCTGAATTGTTGGCTGGTTATGAACCTCAACCCTCGCTAGTTCACGGGGATTTGTGGGGGGGGAATGCGGGGGTGACATCTGCAGGGGAACCGGTGATTTTTGACCCGGCGGCATATTTTGGCGATCGAGAAGTTGATATTGCGATGACGGAGTTATTTGGTGGGTTTCCAGCGGAGTTTTATCGAGGATATAATCAGGTTTGGCCGTTGAGTTTAGGGTATGAAAAACGCAAAACTATTTACAATTTATATCACATTTTGAATCATTTTAATTTGTTTGGGGGGAGTTATGCGTCCCAGGCGAATCAAATGATTAATAGAATTTTAGGTTAAAATTTAAGTAGTATCTGGATTCTATTTACAAATGAAGTACCTGTGCAGTGGCATCAAGTTAGGGTTTATCATTTTGTTTTTGACAGGCCTTACGCCTGGGAAATCTTTAGCAGCTTTACCATTGCAAGTGGGTGTCTATCACGGTGGTGGTTCTCGATACATTCAGATTGCTGAGAAACAAAATAGAATTTGCTTCAAAGGCTTTTCTGCTAACGGAGTTACTGTCGCTTCCGTTGCGGTAGATACTAACCGCCAGGAATTATACAAAATCAACGGATTTGACGGTACGTTCCTATTTCAGCAAGACCAAGAAACTCTCTTGTTTGGTCCAAGCAATCAATTAAGTAAGTATACGGCAGATTATGGATTTGCTAGAGATTTAGGTGATGATTTGGAGGAGTGTCTGAGTTACCAGAAGCCATTTTTTAGGCAGAAGTCGCGTAGTAGAGGTACTCGTTAATATTGTAGGGGACACGGCAATACGGCAATGCCGTGTCCTGATTTCTGCTTAGTTTTTGAGACTTTATTTTTGCTTGGCAGCAGCTTTTTTCTTAGCTTCTTTTTCTGCTTTTTTAGCTGCTTTTTCTGCTTCAAGTTTGGCTAACTTGGCTAGCTCTTTTTCTTCAGCTATTTTATCGAGATAGTAGTGGTAATCTCCCAAATAAGGGCGAAACTCTCCGTCCCGAATCTCGACTATTTTGTTAGCGACTTGGGAGATGAAATAGCGATCGTGCGAAACGATAATTACCGTACCGTCATAATTCTGAATCGCTTCTTCCATCATCTCTTTCGCCGGAATGTCGAGGTGATTTGTCGGTTCGTCCAAAATCAGCAAATTCACGGGAGTCAACAGCATTTTTGCCAAAGCTAGGCGGGCTTTTTCGCCGCCGCTTAAAGCGCCAACCTGTTTGAATACTGTTTTGCCAGTAAATAAGAAACGGCCCAATAAAGTCCGAACTTCTTCATTTTTCCAGTCTGGAACTTCGTCGTGAATCGTTTGCATCACGCTTTTATTCAAATCTAAGGCTTCAGCCTGATTCTGTTCAAAGTAACCGGGGATGACGTTGTGACCTCCCAATTTGACAGTACCTTCAGTCGGCTTTTCCAAACCCATAATCATCCGCAGCAGGGTTGATTTGCCCGCGCCGTTGGGGCCGAGAAAGGCAATACGATCGCCCCTTTCAATTAATAAGTCGGCTCCCAAGAATAGGATTTTTTCGCCGTAGGTGTGTACCAAATCTTCAATTATTGCTACTTCGCGGCCGCTGCGGGGTGCGGGGGGAAAGCGGAAATGCAAAGTTTTTAATCCGCCGGTGGGCGCTTCGATGCGTTCGATTTTGTCTAACTGTTTCTCGCGGCTTTTGGCTTGGGTGCTGCGAGTGGCGCTGGCGCGGAATTTTTCTACGAATGCTTGCTGTTTTTCGAGTTCTTTTTGCTGGCTTTCGTAGGCGCTGAGTTGGGCTTCTCTGGCTTCTGCTTTTTGCAGCAGGTAGGAGGAGTAGTTGCCGAGGTAGGTGCTGGAAACGCCACGTTCGGTTTCGACGATTTGGGTGCAGAGCCGATCGAGAAATTCTCGGTCATGGGATACGATTACCATCGGGGTTGTCAGCCCTTTGAGGTATACTTCCAGCCATTCGATCGTTTCTAAGTCGAGGTGGTTGGTAGGTTCGTCGAGTAGCAGGATGTCGGGTTTTTGGAGGAGAATTTTGCCCAAACTCATCCGCATTTGCCAGCCGCCGCTGAAGGCGCTGACTAATCGATCGCCATCTTCGGGTTCAAATCCGATTTCGGGCAGAATTTTCTCAATTTGGGCTTCTAAACCGTAGCCGTTTAAGCCTTCAAATTGCCGTTGCAGCCGATCCATTTTGTGGATCAGTTCGTCGAGATTTTCTGGGGAGGAGTTTTCCAAGTCTCGATGGACTTGCATTAGGGATTCATGGACTTCGTTGGCTTCGCTGAAGGCACGCCAAAATTCTTCTTTGACGGTGCGAGTCGGATCTACTTCAAATTCTTGGGAGAGGTAGGCGATGTGTAAGCTGGCGGGGCGAATGACTTCGCCTGCGGTGGGTTCGATTTCGCCGGCGATGATTTTGAGTTGGGTGGATTTACCGGCACCGTTAACGCCGACTAAGCCGATGCGATCGCCCGGTTTGACTTCCCAGGTGACATCTTTGAGTACGACGCCTGTGGGGTAAATTTTACTGATGTGTTCGAGTCGCAGCATTGTTGTGGGGACTGGGGAAGGGCAGGTTTAGCGGCGGATGGGATGCCGGCGCTGAGGTCGAGTTAATCTTAACAAATTTTAATTATATTTAGACACTGGGAATATTTTGATTTGGTGGGAGTTACGCGAAGAAACCGGGTTTCTCTGAAAAATCCCCGATTCTCAGCTAAAAATCTACGAAGCAACCCGGTTTCTGGCCTGGACGTGGGTGCAGGACTATTTGGGTGGGGCGATCCTCTTCGAGGGCTTCGCTAACGGGCGATCGTGTTGTTTCAGATTGAATTTCTCGAATAATGGTTGAGACTTCTGCACATTATAAATAATAGTCAGTGTCAACCTCGATCGCAAAAGAGAGCGATTGTGCCAGCAAGAGACATTTATTATCATCTCACGGACTTCAAACACTTTTAAAGCAGGCGATGGGAGGTGCGATCGCCTTCAGCAAATTCCCTTAAACTTGAGTAAAATAAGACAGCCATCATCGCCACAAAACCTAACTCACCATGCAAACCTCAACATTTGATAGTATTTTAGACGAGATCGAAACCTTGTCTATAGACGAACAAGCTGCTTTACTGGTCATCATGCACCGGAGACTTAGCGATCGCCGCCGCACCGAAATTGCTGCTAACATTGCACAAGAAAACAAGACTATCAATCGGGAAAGGTCTTTCGAGGTACAGTTAATGAAGCGATCGCGGACTTAAAAGTTATCAGATGAAGTTAAGAAATGTCCTACTATCCTAGGACTTAATGTTGCACACTAAGCAACCTGAGCACTCACCATTGAGTCACTCTCCAAAACATCCGGTGCTGTCAAAATATTTTGAAGTTGCTGCACAACTTGAGTTTCATCTTGGTATAACATAACTAGGTGATCTTTTGCTCTTGTTATTGCTGTATAAAGTCCTGCTTTTTCTTGAAAATCTTTATCAGGATCTGGCAAGTCTTCCACTCGGTCAACGCCAGCAATAATAACGGCATCAAACTCAACTCCTTTCAGCGCGTTCCAAGAATCGACTATTACGAAAGGTCGGTTTACAACGTTATAAGTTCGCTCTTGAGGACGTATGGGAGCGCGATGGGGAACATCCAATTTCCGCAGGCATTCACTAATTTCTGATTTAAAGGATCTTGGCTCTTGTGGATGCAATAAAACTCCGATTGAAGAAACTGGATGACTGTTCAATGCCAGTTTAACCTGTTTAGCTATATTGTCTGGAGACATATCGCTTTTTACAAGCATTGGCTTAATAGATGAACTGCGAGAAGACTTTTTGAGTGGTTCGACAATATGACCGATTTTAGAACCTAAACGTTTACTTGTCTTCATCTTAGCACTAGCTAAATAAGGACCTATAAACTGCCAAGCTAATTCTATAATTTCTGGTGCGTTTCTATAGTTTATATCAAATATTTGGGCACTGCCTCCAGGAATATTAAATCCAAGCTTAAGCCAGCTCCAATCTTGCTTTCTTCGATGTTGCTGACCTTCGTACACTGACTGAGTGTTGTCATAGACAAAAAAGATAGAGTTTGTATCGGGATTTACGGCATATAACATGGCCTTAAACCATTCATCATAAAAATCTTGAGCTTCATCAATTAAAATGGCTTGATAGCGCTCTTTGGCGTTATTTTTAACTAAATCAATAATTTCCCCTCGCATCTCAGGGTTTTCATCCCACTCATAAGTGTACCCTCTGCGATAAGCCCAACTATGAAAAGTTCGACACTCTACGTTTGAACTCCAGCCTTTTTGTTTGATTATTGAATCAATCCATTGATTCATAAAGCGATTGTAACACAATACCAAAATATCCTTATAACCCTCATCAATTAGTTTTTCAAGACGATTTAGCAATACTAATGACTTACCAGAACCTGCAACGCCTCGAACTAAAGCATGACCTTTAAGCGAGAAATTTTTGGCTTTATTCTGTTGTTCGTCTAAATCTTGGCTATTTGATCGCTGATTTAAAGATTGCTCGAAGTTAATCCACTGTTCCACGATGGTTCTCCTTATATTCTTTTTGTTGAGTGCTCTTTATTCAAATCAGCTTACCAACTCTGGATGAGCTTTGCAGCGACAAAAAGTGATAAAAAGTGATAAAAAGTAGTAACATCTCCTCTACTGTGCTAAAATCTATCCACAGCAATGTGTGTACATGGGCAAAGTATCATAAACCATGCCAGCACAACCTCCACTCCGACACTACCTTTAACAGGATTTAACCCATGACAGTCGATGAAGCTCTCGCCATTGTCGAAACAGTCCTAGATGATGACGAACAGTTAAACGACGTGCAAGAGCTAATATTCAAACAGTGCTGGGAAGGCAGACAGTCTTATGAGGAAATTGCTAAATTTTCTAAATATGACGATGAATATATTAAAGCCGCTGGCTATAAACTCTGGAAGTTACTCTCAGACGCTTTTGACGAAAAAGAAAAAAAAAACAATATTAAAGCAGTTATAAAACGATACTTGCGGCGACATCAAGTGACATTACATCGAACTCAAGTAATTGGAGTTAATCTCAGCGGTGCTAACTTAAGCGGAGCAAGACTATCATTCGCAAACTTAAGTGAATCAGATTCGTCAGCAGATTTACACGGTGCAATTCTATCTGATTATCATACAGTATCAGATGAAATTATCAAGGCTGAAGACGCACATAACCAGGGAATTTTGTCGAGCATAAGAGAACGCATTTATCACTGGAATGATTTGCGCTTTCACAGCCAAGAACAAGTAAAAATTGCCGAAGCCCTCGATCGCACAAACACCCTATTCTTCCCCAACTCCAAAGCCCGCCTCACAACACCTGCAGGTAGACAAAACCAAGAACCAGATTTCCTCATATTCCACCAAGGCAAATGGGGTATTCTGGAAATATCGCATCCCGATACACAAAAAGATGAAACGCGCGATCGCCTGTTTGCATCTCACGGTATCAGCATCATCCACTATTGCGACGCTAACAGATGCACAGAAGAACCCGATCGCGTTGTCCAAGAGTTTTTAGACATATTGAGTCAGGAATAGGGCGAGTGTTTTGTCGTAAGGGGCGATCGTATAGGGGCCGAGAAACCGGGTTTTTTAGGATAATACTTCGTTGTATCCCGCAGCTTCGGTCAAAAACCCGGTTTCTTTGCTTGGAGTGCGTAAGTGCATAAGGGCGATCGAACTCCGTAACAAAGTAGATTTTGCGTTGACAAATTATATCATGTCCGGTAGTACAACCATAGTAAAATAGCTAAGTATATCCGTTGTAAAACCTATCTATCTGAGCAATGCCAAAACGTATTAGCATTGAGCCACATCTCTCGTTACCAGAAGTAGAACAGCGTTAGCGTCAAGCAAAAGACCCTTTAGAAAGAAGTCATTACCAAATTATCTGGTTATTAGCATCTGGCAGAAGTAGCCGAGAGGTTTCACAAATAACTGGTTACAGTCTCAGTTGGATTTATTAACGAGTCTGGGGGTATAACCGCATTGGTTCAAAATCACTTGGAGATAAAAGGCATGAACATCAAGGTGCCGATACACTTTTGAATGATGTACAACAAGCACAACTATGGCAAGCGCTACAATCACCTCAAACGGTTGGTGGGCTTTGGAACGGACAGTTCGTTGCAAATTGGATGAGTGAATTATTAGGACATTCAGTTAGTAGACAACGAGGTTGGGAGTATTTGAAGGCAATGAGACTACGTTTGAGAGTACCTCGACCCTCTCATCAGGAAGCCGACTTTAGGGAACAGGAAAAATGAAAAAAAAACTAGCAAAAACGGTGACTCAAGTTCAAGAGAAGTACCCCGACGCCGATGTAGAAAGTTTGGACAATCGATGAACATAGAGTTGGGCTTAAACCAATAATGAGACGTATTTGTGTAGATGAATGGACAGTACCCGTAGCATCGGTAAATTGGCGATTTAAATGGTTCTGGTTGTATGGCGAAAGTTCACCGACAATGGGGAGAAACTAAGGCGTGGATTCTACCTTTTGTCAATACCGAAATTTTTAATCAAGTTTTAGCCGATGGAGCCCAAGATTTTGAAGTCGGGGAAAATAAACAAGTCGTATTGACGTAAGGATCAAGGTGGATGGCATACCGCTAAAAAACTTGATGTACCGCAGGGCATTCATATTATAGAAAAGCCATCTCACTCTCCAGAATTTCAACCTGCCGAAAAACTATGGCCACTCACAAATGAGCCTATTGTTAACCGAACATTTAAAAATTTTGATGAATTAGAGGAAATTTTATTTAATCCCTGCCAACAATTACTCCAACAGCAAGACTTAGTTCGAGGTTTGACAAATTTCCATTGGTGGGCCCAAGTTGCAGCTTAATTATGGTTATGCTACCGAACATGATATCAGCAATTAGATTTACCTACTCAACCAAAGCCTGTCGCTGAGCCTCCAACAATTCCTGAATCCCAGTTTCTGCCAAATCCAAAATTTGATTTAACTGACTCCGACTGAAACTTCCATCTTCCGCAGTTCCCTGAATTTCGATGATGTTCAAATCTCCATTCATCACCACATTACAATCAATTTCCGCCGCCACATCTTCAAGATAATTCAAATCTAAAAATGGCTCGCCTTCCAACAGTCCCACAGACACGGCCGCCACTTGACGAATAATCGGCGATCGCACTAAATCACCTTTTTGTACCAACTTGTTCAAAGCGTCAGCCACAGCCACAAACCCGCCAGTAATTGAAGTCGTGCGAGTCCCCGCGTCCGCTTGCAAAACATCCGCATCCACAAGTATTGTGCGTTCTCCCAATAGTTGCATATCCAAGCACGATCGCAAACTGCGCCCAATCAACCGCTGAATCTCTTGAGTCCGTCCCGATAATTTCATAAATTCCCGCTCTTGTCGCTGCGGCGTAGAACCAGGCAACATTCGGTATTCCGCTGTTAGCCAACCTTGTCCGGTATTCTCCAGAAATCTAGGCACTCCCGGCTTGATTGTAACGCTGCAAAGTACCTGAGTATCGCCACTTTTTGCGAGCACGGAACCGCTAGCAAATTTGGTAAATTCGCGATCGAAACTAATCGGACGAATTTGATTTGGTTGTCTGCCATCTGGACGTTGGAAAGACATAAGCTAATTAGTAATTGGGCATGGGGCATTGGGCATTGGGCATTGGGACAGTTGTACGCTCGCGTAGCCGAAGTATCGGGGATTCGTAATTCTTCCTACTGACTACTGACTACTGACTACTGACTACTGACTACTGACTACTGACTACTGACTACTGACTACTGACTACTGACTACTGACAATTTTTAGAATATCCTGCTGGACTTGTTCTGGGGATTGGTCGCCATCGACAGTTAACAGCTTGTTGCGATGCTCGTAATAATCTAAAATCGGGATAGTTTGCTCGTGGTATAAATCGAGCCGGCGCTGCAAAATTTCAGGATGATCATCCGATCGATCGCGCTCGATCGACCTGCTGAGCAAAACCTCGATCGGCACTTTCAGCCAAACTGCCCAATCTAGCTCCTGCGCCAAATCCTCTAATAAAAAATCCAATTCCTCAGCTTGAAAAGCCGTTCGCGGATAGCCCTCCAACACCCAGCCATTAAAGACATCCCACAGCAGCAGTCGGCAGCGAAAGAATTCAATCATAGTTGCGTCGGGAACTAATTCCCCTCTATCGACATAAGACACCGCCAGCTTGCCTAAATCTGTATCTTCTGCGATCGCCTCCCGTAGAATGTCCCCCACAGCCAGCAAAGGAAGGCTCAAATTGCTGCACAGTAGTTCAGCCTGAGTTCCCTTTCCTGCTCCTGGCCCTCCCAGAATCACCACTCTCACAGTCCCTGCTCCTAGTGCCGCGACATTCAAATTTTACGCGATGTGTGTACCTTTTCTTAAAGCCCTGGACGCAGCAAGACTCTCATCACCTTGGTTTTTCACCCTATAACTATCTAACTGGGGCGATCCCCGCCGTCTTTTGGTAAAAAATCCCGTTTCTGCCTAAGTGCTAATTGAGTTCAAAAATCTCACAAACGACTGCGAATGCCACTGCCGCGAGCTTTTGACAACTTGTATATATAGTGTTCGATCCGATGTGCACTCGGCCCAGTACACTATATATTGTCAAGCAGGCTTCAGCCACGCCAAGGTCGGAGCTGCACTCAAGACTTAGTTGCTGATTAAATATTGCCCTATGGTTGCTCAGTTACAAACCCCTAAACTCAATTTAACCCACAGCTTGCCCTACACAGTTCAAGGGCTGGTGCAAGTCTTTACAGGCCCGCACCGCTGCTTTTTTACCAGTGTCATGGCTCAGGCCCTCAGAATTGCAGGACAGGGAGCTCCCGTGCTAGCGGTGCAGTTCCTCAAAGGGGGAATTAATCAAGGGCATCAGCATCCGGTGCGGTTGGGGCAAAATTTAGATTGGGTGCGCTGCGATTTGTCACGCTGCATTGAGAATGCCGATTTAGATGAGCTGGAGACGCGATCGATCGAACAATTGTGGGAGTATGTTCAAAAGGCGGTGCGCGAAGGTCGTTATTCCTTAGTTATTCTCGATGAATTGAGTTTAGCGGTTAATTTGGGCTTGATTCCCGAAGCCGAAGTGGTGGCATTGATTGACAACAAGCCACATCATTTGGATATGATTTTTACCGGGCCATCCATGCCGCAAAGAATTTTGGATGTTGCCGACCAAATTACTGAAATTCGCCGCAGTTAAGGACAATGATTCAAGTTGCGATCGCCCGTTTGGCGATCGCATTTTTTATGTAAAAAAACAGTATCTAAAAAAAGAGGCGATCGCTTAGCTCAAAGAGCGATCGCACGCCGATCAATTTACCAGCGACGTTACGATTGAACTACCGGATCGAACACAACACTCAATCGATCCGCCGGCACCATCCGCTTGAGAATTTTCAAGTGACCGTCTGCATCCGACCAACTGCGAAACTCACCCACAACCACCTTTTCCACATTTGGAAGCGAGCGAACTATAGTCCACGGCTTGAGACGTTTTTCTTGCAACATACTAAATAAATCTCCTTGGTAAATTGGAGCCAAAACCAGTCCCCATGGTTGGCCACCGCCGAGGACTGGCTTTTGACTTTGCAAACTTGCCCTTCTCTAAGAACATAGCACAAAAAAAATGGTTTGTGATTATATCTTATTTTTCGCTTTTTTTAGAGCTAATTTCTACATAACAAATGATTAAACTCAAAACTTGTTAACTCTTTAATTCCCCACTCAAAACTATTTCATGACTAACACTGCGACTTCGCTTGGAGTGCAGCCTAACTAATAAATTCTGCCTTCTACCTTCTACCTTCCTTTTACTGATATCTTGCACCATTCTCAATAAGTTTTTTATGAACAGGCAAGATGCCTGTTCCACAAAGAGTGAATTTTCTTGTGGAACAGGCATCTTGCCTGTTCTTGAGAATAGTGCAAGATGTGAGTTTTACAAATCCCGCCGCGACAGCAGAAACCAGATCCCACCCAAACCCAAAACACCGCACAAAACCCCGCCTTCCCACCCAAAAACAGTCCCCCCCGGCAAATGTCCAGGCTTTGCTTTAGAAGTAAAATTCAGCTCCGAATAGTATACCCACTGGCTGTTAACCCGCCAGCCCACTCGATCGCCAAACTTCTCCCAAACTGTAGCATCATAAACACCAGGCTTTCCCCCCAACCTGAGCCACAAACCCTTTTGCACAGAAAAACCGAATCTGCGGTGACTGTGCCGCACCCAAAGTTGATCGATAGTCTGCAAATCCTTAGCTGGAAACTTCCTAATATCTTCCTCACTCAAATAACCCCGTGAATTTTGCTGCATCACCTCCAGCATTTTCAGAGAAGTTTCCTCATCAGCACCACGCCAATTTTTAGCAGCCAGCAGCCTTGCCAAGTGAGAATAATCAATCCCTTTTTCGGACTCTAAATTCACAGAAACTAGCGGAGTATCAGTTACAGGTTGAGTCGGAACCGAAGGACTAATAACCGTTGTCTGCTGCGACTTTTCCAGCACGGGGACAACCACAACAGGAGGTTTTAAAGCATCCAAAACTTCCACAGCCGATTTGTAGCGATCTTTAACATATTCCTGAATCAACTTATCTAAAATCTGACCTAAATCCTCGCTAATTTGTGTTCCTTTTGGCAAAGCCTCCCTCCAAAGCCACCGGCCTTCAAGCGGATCGTAAAGGTCATCGTGAATGTCCCCGTAGATATCCAGATAAGGCATAACAGATGTCAGCAAGCGAATGCAAGTCACCCCCAAACTGTAAAGGTCGCTAGCAGGAACAGCCCTACCGTGACGCTGTTCTAGAGCCGCGTAGCCGGGAGTTCCCAACTTAGTTCCTGTTTTGGTCGGAGCAGCAGCTACTACCTGTTTAGAAACCCCAAAATCTATCAGCACTAACTTACGATCGCGCGATCGGCGGATCACATTCTCAGGCTTAATATCGCGGTGAATTACATTGCGGTCGTGAACAAACTTCAATAAAGGCAACAAATCTAACAGCAGTTCGCAAGTTTTAATTTCGCTATAAGCACCGTACTTATCTAACTCATCCTTTAAATTATTGCCATCAATAAACTCTTGCACTAAATACAGGCGCCCATCTTCCTCAAAATAAGAAATTAACTGAGGAATTTGCGGATGCTTAAGTTCGTATAACCGCCTTGCCTCTTGTTCAAACAGTCGAACATATTTTTTAAAATGACCGGGCTTCCGCTGAAACTCTTGAGGAGGTGACAACTGTTTAATTACGCACAATTCCTCAAATTTTCCATGATTAACAGCTCGGAAAGTCCTGCCAAATCCCCCATCGCGCAGCGGTTCAGTTGCTGCATAAAGGTCTTTTAGCAGCAGCTTTGAACCACAATTAAGACAATACTTTGTGCCTGGTGGGTTCTGACGCTTGTCTCTTGGGCAATCGAGATTAAGGCAGTATGTCATATATTAAAAAAATGCGAACAAAATTCTACTCAGGATTTCATATTATTCAAGAGTCCGATCGCGAGCTGGTTTTTGTAGAGGCGAGACCTCGAACCTTACGGAGGCGGCAGCCACCCTCGCCATCAGAGGGGGCGCTCTCACCAGACTGCCCCTGAGCAAGTATAACTCTCTTGAGGGTTTGACCTCAAACTCGAAGTCCATATCTAACCTTAGACTCCCATCCTTGCAATACATTTGATTTAGCGGTCAAAGAGCCACCAGATCAAACAGAAATAGTAATTTATTACCAGCCCCGTGAGCTCTGCAACGCCAAAAAAACTGAGGATTCCGCCTGAGATATAATTTTATTGCCAGAGAGAAGCACACTAACGGGAGCCACAGCTTCCGTCAAGTCGATCGACATTCATATTGTACAAGTATAATTTTTTATCGAACCAAGCCTAATCAACAGTCCAAAAATCCCCAACAAACGCACGTTAAAATAAAGACTAGCTTCCGCGATCGCAATCCGAGCGCGACCAGACAATTAGCCAGTTTCCCTGTTTCCTTTTTTCAGCTATTACCACTTACATCTATTTTGATCGGTCTACTTAATTAGGAATCGCCCGTGACACCAAAACTACAGCCCTCTCAAACTCCAAACTCCCGCATAAAATCACCAAAAGTACCTTGGTTCGAGCGGTTCATGGCACTGGTCGCCCTAGGAAATTTAAGCCTAGTATTATTTGACATATCTTACGTCCCCGGGCGAGATTTCTACCTCCGGCAACTGCCAGTTCTCACTCAAGTATACGACCCATTTAAAGGAATTAAACCCCACCGAGACACCCAGCAATATCTGGAAACCTTAGAAGAATTAAAAATTCAAGTAGTGCAAACAGGGTTGCCCTCTCCCCAAGTAGCAGCCAAATTGCAGGAAATAAACAATCTGAGCGCGAAAATGATCGACGAAGATCCCTTTCGAGTAGCATCAAAAAGTGGCACCCTAGAAAAAATCAAAGACCGGATGCGCGATCGCGTCCCGAATCCAGAAGACTCCGCTAAACAATCATTCCAAAGATTTTGGAGCCAAGACTATTTAAACAAACAAGACTGGCAAAAAGAAATCCAGTGGTTTGACTCCAAAATCAAGCCATTAATCGCCACCAACTATTACCGCGCGATCGGAGACAACGGCGAATTCACCGATAACTTCTGGCTAATCGACCTGCCATTCATTGCCATATTTGCGATCGAATTTCTAGCCCGTACCTACTCCATCAGCCGCCGCCACCGCAGCGTCACTTGGCGATCGGCCATGCTCTGGCGATGGTACGACATCTTCATGCTGCTCCCATTCTGGCGTCTGTTGCGAATATTACCCGTCACAATTCGCATCCACCAAGCCAAAATGCCGGATCTCCAACCCATACGCACCCAAATCAGCCGAGGTTTCGTCGCCAACTTTGCCCAAGAATTGACCGAAGTTGTAGTAATTCAACTCATCAACCAGATGCAACAATCAATTACCACAGGCGAACTCGCTCGTCAACTATTTCAATCTAAAAAACAGCGCTATCTAGACATCAACAATATCAATGAAATAGAAGCGATCGCCACCCATCTCGTGCAAATAACCGTCTACAAAGTCCTCCCCCAACTCCAGCCAGACCTAGAAGCCCTTCTCCGGTACAATATTGAAACCTTCCTCAAACAATCCCCCCTGTATGAAGGATGGAAGCAAGTACCCGGCCTGGGAAACCTGCCCGGACAGCTAGCAGAGCAATTAGTTGCAGAACTCTCAAAATTAGCCACCCTCGGCCCCCAAGATGCCTACGAAGCCTTCAAAATCGCCACCGAAGACCCCATAGGGATGAAACTCTCCAGCCAGCTAGTCCAACATTTCGGGCAAGCTTTAGGAACCGAACTGCAACAGCAGCAAACCTGGCAAGAAATACAACTGCTGCTGTGCGACTTCCTAGAAGAGTTCAAAATCAACTACATTCAGCGGTTGAGCGAAGAAGACTTCGAGAAAATTTTAGAACAAGCCAAAGAACTGCAACGGATAGCCCCGCGTTAGGGCAAGTCTCCACCGCTTTACTTATTTTTTTCTTCCCGAATTAGCAATTAGCAATTACCCTGCTGTAACTCCTGCAAATGAAACTTGCTGGAATTGTAAAGTTTCATTTGCGATCGGCATTCTCTACGAGAGTCATCTGCAGGGTTGTGCATCACATCTTCAGGGCTGTAGTGAGTGAGACCGCCGTTAGGGTTCTCACCGGCCTGGAGTGTCATGTTTTTAGCGAGAAAGCTCAATTTTTTTAGACGTATATTATATCAATATATATGTAAGTTTGATTAGATTCTACTTTTTATATGTCTTCTGTAAAGTAAAGTTAAAAACTACTACACATAGCTCTAAACCAAGTAATCTATTAGATATGATTGCTAACTGGTTTCCTAAAGGCTAAAATAATTTACCAAACCTAGAAAAAAATAAGGCGCATAAGTATCTTTAGTCATATCTTATTATACCCATACCACAAAAAATACGTAAGTAGCCATTCTTGTTTAAGCAAGTTACTATCTCAAACTTTTCACAAACTATTATAGATTGCTTTTCAATATATATTTCCTCAGCCTCATTTCACTAAATCCCCTGAGATTTTTCAGCCAACTCGTTACCCCAGGAGTAACACCAATCAATGTCACAGACCTCTGCAACCACTTTCCTGTCAAACCGTTATAAAAAAAAGGTGTCCCTGCGCCTAATTTTAGTATTCCCATTCGTTCTGCAAATATTTGCCGCCGTCGGGCTGACAGGCTGGCTATCCCTACGCAACGGGCAAAAAGCAGTCAACGAAGTGGCCAGCCAGTTGCGGAGTGAAATTACGGCCCGCATCCAGCAGCAGCTCAACACATACCTAGATACAGCCCCTCGCGTCAATCAACTGAATGCCAATGCCCTTCGACTAGGATACTTAAATCCCGACGAATTGGAGAGTACGGAGCGCTATTTGTGGGAGCAAATTCAAGCCTTTCCTTCTCTGCCCAATATGGGTTTTGCTAGTAAAACTGGAGAATTCATTGCCATAGAACGCCAAAAGAATGGCAAAGTAGTTTTTAAAATAGCAGACAAAGAGCATCGGAATGAACTTCATATTTATGAATCTGATAGCAAAGGCAATCAAACGAAGCTCTTAACAGTCTCCCGCAACTACAATATACTCAGCCGTTCATGGTATAAAGACAGTGTACGCTTAGGCAAGCCCACATGGAGCGAAATTTTTTCACTTATAGGTCAGAAAACGCTCTCGCTTCCTGCCGGACATCCAGTTTATGACGAAAGTGGCGAACTGCGCGGGGTATTCGTTGCTAATTTTCTGATCTCTTTCCTCAGTGACTTCCTGCACAGCTTAAACATCGGTCGTTCGGGACAGACATTCATTATGGAACGTTCTGGACTCCTAGTAGCGAGTTCAACTCTCAAAGAAGCATTTATCACCAATAATGACCAGCTCGATCGCCTGAATGCTTTAGATAGCACAGATGATTTAATTCGGCTGACAACAGCACATTTAAAAGAACGCTTTGGCGACCTCACTAAAATTAATAGCTCTCAGCAATTGGATTTTACGATCGCCGGCCAGCGGCAATTCCTCCAAGTTATGCCCTTTCAGGATAGCCGAGGATTGGACTGGCTGATCGTCGTCGTAGTTCCTGAAAGCGATTTCATGGATCAAATTAACGCCAATACCCAGACTACCATTTTGTTGTGTTTCGGAGCCTTGGCGCTAGCTACCGTTTTGGGAATCTTAACCGCACGCTGGATTACCAGCCCGATTCTCCGTTTGAGCGCAGCTTCTAGAGCGATCGCGAGTGGCGACTTAGAGAAAAATGTGCAGGTAAAAGGCGTAGAAGAACTAGAAGTTCTGGGTCAGTCTTTCAACCTTATGGCACAACAGTTGCGCGAATCCTTTGAGGCGCTAGCCAAGACCAATTCCGAGCTAGAAATCCGAGTAGAAGAACGCACCGCCGAACTCACGGAAGCCAAACAAATCGCTGATACTGCCAACCAAGCTAAAAGTGAATTTTTAGCGAATATGAGTCACGAATTGAGAACACCACTCAATGGCATTTTAGGATACGCTCAAATCCTAGAACGCTCAAAAACGATGGCTCCGAAGGAACTTCAAGGCATCAATATTATTCACCAATGTGGCTCCCACCTGTTAACCCTGATCAATGACATCTTAGACCTCGCTAAAATTGAAGCCCAGAAATTGGAACTGTACGCGAAAGATTTCCATTTTCCTTCCTTTTTGCAGGGAGTCGCAGAAATCTGCCGCATCCGAGCCGAACAAAAAGGAATTGCTTTTGTTTATCAACCCAGTTCTGAGCTGCCTCCTGGCATCCACGCTGACGAAAAACGGTTGCGACAGGTACTAATTAACTTACTGAGCAATGCAATTAAGTTTACAGACTCGGGACGAGTGACTTTTAAGATAGAACATCTGGAAAAGGGGACAAGTGAAAAGGTACAAAGCAATGACCAAAAGCCAGCCTCACCACTTCACCAAATTCGGTTTCAAATAGAAGATAGTGGCGTTGGTATGACACCAGAACAATTAAAAAAAATATTTTTGCCTTTTGAACAGGTAGGAGACAGCAAGCGTCAGGCAGAAGGAACCGGACTCGGTTTAACAATTAGCCAGAAAATTGTCGAAATGATGGGTAGTACAATCCAAGTAAAAAGTCAGTCAGGAGTCGGCAGTGTTTTTTGGGTAGATTTGGATTTACCGGAAGCGGCAGACTGGGCAAATACAGCCACGATTGCCAAACAAAGAAAGCTGGTTGGCTACCAAGGTAGAAAGCAGAAAGTTTTGGTTGTGGATGACAAATGGGAAAACCTCTCGGTGATTGTCAATCTCCTGGAACCCCTCGGCTTTGAAGTAACCGAAGCTAAAAACGGTCAAGAAGGTTTAGAAAAAGTAGAAGAGTTTAAGTTTGATTTGATTATCACTGACTTAGTGATGCCAGTGTTAGATGGCTTTGAGATGATGCGCCGTATCCGAATTTTGTCACACTATAAAGACGTGGCAATCATTGCTTCATCTGCCAGTGTATTTGCTACCGATCAACATAAAAGTTTGGAGGGGGGAGCCAACGATTTTCTCGGTAAGCCAGTTCAGGCAGAAGAGCTATTTGAGATGTTGCAAAAGTATTTAAAACTTGAATGGATATATGACGAACAAAAAAATGAAAAAATCAGCACTATTCCCTTTTCCTCTGATCCTCAATCACTTTCTGCATCGAAATCTGTAGTGGCTCCCCCGCCAGGAGAAATAGAACTTTTATTTGAACTGGCGATGAGAGGCAACGTAAAAGGAATTGTGAAGCGCAGTGAGCACCTAGAGAAGTTGGATCAGAAATTTGTGTCCTTTGCTGTTGAGCTGCGCCAGTTAGCCCAAGGCTATCAAGTCAAAAAAATCAAAGAGTTTATTACATCCCACAGAATAGAAAAAGAATGAAGGCAACAAATATGGAAACAAGTAGCATCTTAATCGTCGATGATAATCCTAGCAATCTGGACGTACTTTCTGAAGCTTTAGCGGGTTCGGGATGGGAGATATTGGTAGCAACTGATGGAGAAACTGCCATCGAACAGGCTGAATATAGTCAGCCTGATTTGATTCTTTTAGATGTGATGATGCCAGGAATTGACGGGTTTGAAACCTGCCATCGGCTGAAGGCAAGTCCGTTGACGAACGAAATTTCGGTAATTTTTATGACGGCTCTTTCGGACATAGGAGATAAGGTCAAGGGCTTTAATCTAGGGGCTGTGGATTACATTACTAAGCCCTTTGAACAAAAGGAGGTCTTAGCTCGCGTCAACCTCCATTTAAAACTGCGTTCTTTGACTAAAACTCTCGCAGATCAAAATCTGCTTCTCAAACGGGAAATAGAAGACAGGCTCGCAGCAGAAGCAGCGTTACATCAGCTCGCGCAGGAGTTAGAAAAACGGGTGGAAGAACGAACGGCTGAACTTTCTCAAGCTTTGGATAATCTTAAAAAAGCTCAAGTGCAAATAGTTCAAAGTGAAAAGATGGCTTGCCTGGGTCAACTTGTAGCTGGGGTGGCTCACGAAATTAACAATCCAGTTAGTTTTATCTCCAATAATATCCCTATTGCCAAGGAATATATTGCCGATTTGATCGGGATGACTCGGCTTTGCCAGCACAACGTTACTTCGACATCAGAATTTGAGGATAAGTCCCAGGAGATTGAGTTAGATTTTATTGTTGAAGATTTGCCAAAAATTATTGATTCAATGGCGCTAGGAACAGAGCGACTTTACAATCTTTCTATGTCACTGCGTAATTTTTCTCGGTTGGATACCTCGGCACTAACGCCAGTGAATATTCACGATGGGCTAGATAGTACCCTGTTGATTTTAGGTCATCGATTGAAAGGTAAAGGCACTCGCCCAGCTATTAAGGTTATTAAAGAGTACGGCGAATTACCGCTGGTAGAGTGCTATCCTGGGCAAATCAATCAGGTGTTTATGAATGTATTAGCGAATGCAATTGATGCTTTAGAAGAGTCTACGATTAGTTGTCCGCTGTGCGGGGAAAAGAAACAGAGCAATGATACTCCACAGATTCGGATCTGCACTGAAATGCTTCAGGATGACACAGTGGTGATTCGGATTGCTGATAATGGGATTGGTATAACTCAGGAAGTAATGCAACATTTATTCACGCCGATGTTTACTACTAAATCAGTAGGTAAAGGGACGGGTTTAGGTTTGTCTATTAGCCGTGAGATCGTAGAACGAAAACATGGTGGTAAGCTGAGTTGCATTGCCTCGCCCGAATGGGGGGTAGAGTTTGTAATTGAGATTCCTATTCAGCATTAGTAATCAGAATTCTTTCTGGTGAATGTTTGTTGGGCTGTTTTGTCAGTATACCGTTAATTTGCCGATCGCCCATGTCTAATCTACTAATCACCATCACTGTCAAACTCTTGGCCGCCTATCAAGAAGCATAGGGCTTGTCCGAACTGAAATTAGAATTTCCCTAAGAAACTCTTGTATCGCAAGTCCTAGAACGCCTGAGTGCCACTTCACCCCTGTTCTAGGGGCGATCGCACCTGCTTCGGTATTGTAAAACTTCCTTGAGTTTATAAGCAATTATAAACAATAATGGTATCATATCGCTATGAGTGTTGAACAAGAAATACGCACAGCCCAAAGAACGGAAGTCTCAAATGCAGCTAACAGAGAGGCACATCATTAAATCAACGGAACATCGTTTCGTCCAGATTGACGAATTAGCTTTCAAGTCCAAAAACCTCTACAATGCCACCAATTACGTCATTCGTCAGAGTTTTATTTATGGGTGGGGCTATGTCAATTACAACGAAATGAACCGATTGATGAAGTCTCACGAAGCATATAAGGCTTTGCCTGCTAAAGTAAGTCAGCAAATCTTAATGGTGCTAGACAAGAATTGGAAATCGTTTTTTGAAGCCGTTAAAGCTTACAAATCTGACTCTTCAAGATTCACGGGTCGCCCAAAATTGCCAAAGTACAAAGATAAGACTAAAGGGCGAAACCTTCTCGTTTACACGATTCAAGCAATTAGTAGCAAACAGTTAAAGAAAGGAATTATCAAACTTTCCGGCACTGAGCTTTCAATTAAAACCCAACTCAATCCCAACCAGATTTGTCAAGTTAGAATGGTTCCGAAATGTGATTCATATGTAATTGAGGTGATTTATGATGCTTGTACTGAGCGAAGTCGAAGTGAAGCGGAGTCCACCATCAGTAATGCCAACTCTGTAGCTAGTATTGATTTAGGACTAGATAATTTAGTGGCGTTAACTTCAAATCAGCCGGGATTTATCCCTTTGTTGATTAACGGGCGACCATTAAAATCGATTAACCAGTTCTATAACAAACGCAAATCCCGATTACAATCCCAGTTAAAAGGGAATCGTCAAACCTCACCCAGAATTCAGCGATTAACTCGCTGTCGTAATCAGAAAGTTGATAATTACTTGCATCATGCTAGTCGTGTGATTGTTGACCATTTGGTAGTGAACCAAATTGGAACGCTGGTAATCGGCAAAAATGCACAGTGGAAAACCGATATCAATCTAGGTAAACAAACAAACCAAAATTTTGTCAGTATTCCTCACTCTCGATTAATTGAGATGTTAGAATACAAATCTCGGTTGGTGGGAATCACAGTAATTGTGCAGGAATAATCCTACACATCCCGCTCTAGTTTTTTAGGTTTAGACCCAATTCCTGTTTATGGAAAAACAGAAAAAGAGCCTGTGTTCACTGGTAAACGGATCAAGCGAGGTTTGTACAAAACATCGACTGGTCAGTTAATTAATTCTGACGTGAACGCAGCGTATAACATTCTCAGAAAAGCAATCCCAAATGCGTTTAGCAATGGGATAGGGAGCTGCGTACTTGGGCCGAGGCGGGTCAATCCGCTCCAAGTAAAAGTGAAAGGGGAGGGGCTTAACGCCTCCCATGTCTATAAATGACTATACTTTTGCCAGCTATCAACCAGGAATTTGCCCTCGCCCCACCCCACTCCAAAACGGTGATGAAGTCGTCCTGATTCCCCCTGTCAGCTATCCCCTTCTGCCCTCGGACAGTCCGCCGATGGCGATCAGTTTGTCACCGGGCGGGCGATCGAGCTAAACTGAGAACTGAGGCCTCCCTTCGATCGAAAGAAGTCCTCAAACTTCTTGGAAGAAATTGTTTTACCTAGGAGTGGGTCAAGCCCACTTTTTTTGTTGCATTAGTCGCAGGAAAAGAGCTCAGGGCGTCTGACTTGCAAGTTGAGGACTGATTTAGTAGGGGTAATCCCCCCGCTTGAGATCCCTGCTGGGATGTTGGGTAAGTCCCAAAGTTGAAGACGAAAGTCGCAGCCACCTAATCAAACCACCTCAAAACCAAGCAATCTCAACACCAAATTTTTCCTTGCCCGTGTCCGAGTTTAGGAGTTTTAACTTAAGTATTCGATATGACTCATCCCCTAATCCCACAAATCATTGACTTAGCTACCCCCGTTGCGGAAACACTGGGATTGGAAGTAGTGGGAGCAGTGTTTCACACCAACCAAAATCCTCCCGTCTTGCGGGTAGACATCCGCAACCTCCAACAAGACACTGGTTTAGCCGACTGCGAGCGCATGAGCACAGCCCTCGATGCTGAGTTAGAGGCAGCCGACATCATACCCGATGCCTACGTGCTAGAGATTTCCAGTCCCGGAATATCCCGATTACTCAGCAGCGATCGAGAATTTATTACCTTTAAAGGTTTCCCCGTGACAGCCAAAACCACCGAACCCGACTCGCGAATCAAAGAGTGGAAAGGACTACTCCTGGGCCGGGATGAAACAGCGGTTTATCTCAATCAAAAAGGGCGACAGGTTAAAATTCCCCGCCCTCAGATTGTCAAAGTTGAACTAGACGAAGGAAAGGAGATGTAAAGGGAAATTTTGAGTTTTGAGTTTTGAGTTTTGAGTTTTGAGATTGCCTCGCAGCAAGCTGAAAACGCTTGGCTGCGAGTTAATTTTTAACAATCATATCTGTAGCAGCGGGTTGAATAGGGACAACAAATAAATTGTTACAGCACCGATTTCCCCTAATCCTATTCAGTAACTCATCACTCCTATGTCATTACTTCTGCTTGAAAATTTCCCAGTACCAATTACCGATTACCAGTTACTTATTACCACAGCAAAAAAGGAGAGTTTTATATGTCAATGGTTCCCCTGCCCGGACTCAAAGAAATGGTCGAAGGTATTAGCAAAGAACGCAATTTGCCCAAACACGCCGTCCAAGCAGCCTTGCGAGAAGCCCTGCTCAAAGGATACGAACGCTACCGCCGCACCCAAAAACTCGATCACTTCAGCGAAGAATACTTCGACAACTTTGATGTAGAACTCGACGCAGAACAAGAAGGTTTCCGCGTTTTAGCCAACAAAACTATTGTCGAAGAAGTCATCAATCCCGATCACGAAATCTCACTTTCCGAAGTGCAAGAAGTAGCCACGGAAGCTCAGCCGGGGAGCATCGTGCTCGTAGACGTAACACCAAATCAAAAAGAATTTGGTCGCATGGCCGCGATCCAAACCAAACAAGTTCTCGCTCAAAAACTGCGCGACCAACAGCGCAAAATGATTCAAGAAGAGTTTAAAGATTTAGAAGAAACAGTTCTTCAAGCAAGAGTTCTCAGGTTTGAGAGGCAGTCGGTAATTTTAGCAGTTACCAGCAGCTTCGGTCAGCCAGAAGTAGATGCCGAACTCCCTAAGCGCGAACAGTTGCCCAACGACAATTATCGGGCTAACGCTACATTCAAGGTTTATCTCAAAAAAGTAGGCGAAGGCTCTACTAGAGGGCCGCAGTTACTTGTTTCTAGAGCGGACGCAGGTTTGGTGGTTTACCTGTTTGCTAACGAAGTACCAGAAATAGAAGACGGTGTGGTGAGAATTGTCGCCGTAGCCAGGGAGGCAAATCCGCCATCCCGGCACGTCGGCCCCCGGACTAAAATAGCAGTTGATACTCTCGATCGCGACGTAGACCCTGTAGGAGCCTGCATCGGAGCGCGGGGATCGCGGATTCAGGTAGTAGTAAACGAATTGCGCGGCGAAAAAATCGACGTGATCCGCTGGTCTCCAGACCCCGCAACTTATATTGCTAACGCTCTGAGTCCCGCTAGAGTAGATGAAGTGCGTTTAGTTGCTCCAGAAGGCAGGAGAGCTCACATTTTGGTCGCTGAAGACCAACTGAGTCTTGCCATTGGCAAAGAAGGTCAGAATGTCCGCCTCGCAGCCCGCCTAACTGGTTGGAAAATCGATATCAAAGATATTGCTAAGTACGATCGCGCCGCCGAAGACACCAAATTGGCAGCAGAAGCAACCAGGCTCGAAGAACTAGCAGGCGACTACGACGCAGACGAAGCAGGCGACTACGACGACGAGGAAACCGCAGAATTTGAGCAAGAGGAGGCAGCCGCCACGGAGGAAACCGAAGCCGCAGTCTAAAAACTGTGACATTTACCGAAGAAGAATTCAGAATTCAGGAGCCAGAATCCAGCATGGGTTCTGTGCGACAGGATGGAGAATCGAGGTTTAAAGCCCCCGATTTTAATCGTGGAGCCGAAAAAATTCTTTCCGTGACCCTTACCCCTGACTTGGGGCATGGCGTATTTTGAATTCTGAATTCTGTCTTCTGACTCCTGAGTCCTTGTCATAAGATGTTCTATCTTCGCCAGACAAGGAGGACTTGTCCCCTACTCCCCCTCTCACAAGAAATGAAACCGAACTACCGGTGCTGTGCAAGTTGTCGAAAAATAGCTCCTAAGGAAGCTTTTTGGCGAGTAGTCAGGCTCTATCCTTCTCATCAGGTACAATTAGATCATGGCATAGGCCGTTCTGCTTACCTTTGTCGGGAAGCAGAATGCCTCAAAGCAGCTCAGAAAAAAAATCGACTTGGGCGATCGCTCAAAGCACCTGTGTCTGACGAACTCTACCAAACACTTTGGCAGCGTTTAGCCACATCTGACTGTACATCTTACTCGGGCCTAGCCGGACGAAAAACCGACAATAGTTCGGCATCGACTGTATAAACCCTCTTGGCAGCCCTACCAGTAATTACTGGTAGCGCCAGCTATAAAACCCCAATCCGATCTGCCCACCAGTCTGGAAAGATTTGTGTCAGATTAGATAAGGGTAGGGTACTAGCAGAGGTATCCTCAAGGTGGAAAGGCAAACTTTGAAGCTTGAGAGAGTGGGTTTTGCCAAAACTCAGACTTCGGAGTTCCAAGTTCCCAAACAGACTTGAGAATTCTTCAACCGCAGACTTCAGCGAGTTGCATCTTTTAGATAAAATTGCTGAGCGAGTACCAAAACCCCGATTCCTGACACTGAATCAATCACACCGAATGATGTCGTCATTAGCACAAAAAATCACAATGTAAAAACTGGTTGGCACAAAAGAGGGCAGAGTGGATGAACAACGGCAAAGTAAGAATTTACGAATTATCACGGGAACTAAATTTGGATAATAAAGACATCTTGGCAGTTTGCGAGCGGCTCAATATTTCAGTCAAGAGCCACAGCAGCACAATTACAGAATCCGAAGCAGAGCGCATTCGCAAAACGGCGGAAAAATACGTAGCCAGTAGCCACTCTTCCCCCGGCAAGCCAGCTCCACCCGAAAGAGCAGCAGCGCCATCTAGAGAATCTGGCCCTCACCCTAACGACCAACAAAAAAAGCAGCAAATTTTAGAAATACGCAGTCCAAAAGTACGACCGGCTGGTGCAAACTCCCAGCCTGCAGGCAACGAGGAGAACAAAAATCAGCCGACGGCAACCGTGGCAACTCCTCCCAAGTCGCCTGCAGCTCAACAACTCCAGCCTCCAGCTAAACCGAATATCAATCGACCTGTACTGTCGAAGCCAAATGTCGCTGTGTCGGCGGCTCCGTCAGAAATAGTGTCGGAAACTGTAGGTGCGATCGCCCCGGAAACCACCGCCCAGGCTCAGGCACCTGTGGCACCTCAACCGCCGTCGGAAAAGGCTCCAGAACGCACCCAGCAACCGCCGATCGCCCCCCCTGCGCCGTCGGCCAAACTCACGTCGCCGCCAGTCAGAGGGGCGTCAGAGTCGGCTAGCCGTACCCCACAAAATCTGGGGAACAAGCCGGTACTCAAACTTGCAAAAACCGAGCAAGAGCAATCAGGACAGTCAGAAACTCTGGAAGCGCCGGCTAAACCGAGCCGCCCCAGCAGACCTGCACCGGGAGGTACCGAATCTCGCGACGCGCAAAGACCGCGCCGGGAAGGCGCTGGTGGCCCAGTCAAAACTCAACTTGCCGATCGACCCCAGCCCGGTGGCCCGCGCCGGAGCCTTGCCCCCGCAACGTCAGCTACCGGGCTGCGTAGCCGGGGCGGTGACACCGGAGCCGCAGGGGATGACACGGATGACAATGAAGAAGATAATACGCCGTTGCTGGGGATTACTCTCCTCGAAAGGCCCTCCCTCCCTCGTCCTGCCAAAAAGACATCGGTCATTTGGGAAGAAGATGATGACGAAAACTCAGATGCTGCCAAAGCTGCCAAGGCTGTTAAGGCAAAACGTTCTCGCCTCAAACCAATAGATGAGGATGACGACGACTTAGAAAACGGCTTGGATCTGCCAGCACCAGTCACGGTCAGCCTGTCCCTAGCCCGCCCAGCTAAAGCGAAGTCACAAGCAGCACCCAAGTCAACACCAACTCCGGGCGCACCCGGAAGCAGTGGAAAAAATAAAAGACCGGGCCCTTCTCACGATAAAAGTTCTTCTTCTGGTTCTAGTGGGGGACGCGGCAACCGGGGCAAAACAGCCGAAGCTAAGGTAGAACGTCCAGAAAAGCTGCTGCTGAGCAGGCCGATGACCGTTCAAGAACTAGCAATTACTCTGGCTGTTCCCGAAACCGAAATTATTAAGCGGCTGTTCTCTAAAGGTATTGCGGTCAACATTACCGAAACCTTGGACATTTCAGCGGTGAGAATGGTAGCCGAAGAAATGGGCGTAGAGGTAGAAACCCCAGAAAAAGTAGCCCCAGCTATCAAAGTGATCGAGATGCTGGACGCAGCGGATTTGGAATACCTCGAACGCCGTCCGCCAGTCGTAACGATTATGGGACACGTGGATCACGGTAAAACTACCTTGCTCGACTCGATCCGCAAAACCAAGGTGGCTCAAGGAGAAGCTGGGGGCATTACCCAGCACATCGGTGCTTACCACGTGGATGTGGTACACGAAGGCAAGAGCCAGCAGGTGGTATTTTTGGATACGCCCGGTCACGAAGCCTTTACAGCGATGCGGGCTCGGGGAACACGGGTTACGGACATCGCCATCTTGGTGGTGGCGGCGGACGACGGCGTGCGACCCCAGACAATTGAAGCGATCAGCCACGCGAAAGCGGCGAAAGTGCCAATTGTCGTGGCTATCAATAAAGTTGACAAGGAGGGTGCTCAGCCGGAACGGGTGAAGCAAGAGCTTACTGAGTACGGCTTGGTGGCAGATGACTGGGGCGGCGATATCACGATGGTTCCAGTTAGCGCGATTCGAGGCGAAAACCTGGATACTCTGTTGGAAATGATTCTGACAGTGGCGGAAATGGAAGACCTCAACGCCAACCCGCACCGACCGGCTAAGGGTACTGTGATTGAAGCTCACCTCGACAAGGCAAGGGGGCCTGTGGCAACTCTGCTGGTGCAGAACGGCACTCTGCGAGTGGGCGATATTGTGGTCGCAGGCTCGGCTTTGGGCAAGGTGCGCGCCATGATCGATGACCGGGGCGATCGCGTAGAGCAAGCAACTCCATCCTTCGCGGTGGAAGTGCTAGGGCTGCGGGAAGTTCCTCGCGCCGGAGACGAGTTTGATGTCTTCGCAAATGAAAAAGAAGCTGCGGCGATCGCCTCTGGAAGAGCTACCTCCCGACGAGATTCACGCCTGCTGCAAGGCGGCCGGATCAGCCTCAGCGGCTTCTCTCAACAAGCTAAGGAAGGCGTTCTCAAGGAACTCAACTTGATCTTGAAGGCAGATGTCCAAGGCTCCCTCGAAGCAATTGTCGGCGCTCTGACTCAACTTCCTCAAAAAGAAGTTCAACTCCGACTGCTGCTATCTGCTCCTGGGGAAATTACAGAAACGGATATTGACCTGGCAGCAGCCAGTAATGCTGTAATTATCGGGTTCAATACTACTCTCGCCACCGACGCTCGCCTCGCGGCCGACCAAGCGGGCGTAGACGTGCGGGAATACAGCATCATCTACAACCTCTTGGATGACATTCAAGGGGCGATGGAAGGCCTGCTGGAACCCGAATTGGTGGAAGAACCTTTGGGTCAAGTGGAAGTGCGCGCTGTCTTTGCGATCGGTCGCGGGGCTGTGGCTGGATGTATGGTACTCTCTGGCAAAGTCATCCGTAACTGTAAGGTGCGGGTGCGCCGGGGTAACAATGTCGTTTACGAAGGTGTCCTCGACTCCCTAAAACGGATGAAGGAAGATGCCAAGGAAGTCAATGCTGGCTTTGAATGCGGCATTTCCTTGAGCGGGTTTAGCGACTGGGCGGATGGCGATCTTATTGAAGCCTACCGGATGGTTACTAAACGCCGGACTCTCTCTCAATAGTTTTGAGTTGTGAGTGTTGAGTGGGAAGAGAATTTTTGAGCGATCGCAACCAAATTGCCGATCGCTCGCCACTCTTCTCTTCACTCAATACTCCCAAACTCATCTGACAGTTGACAGTTGACAGTTGACAGTTGACAGTTGACCGAAAGAAGAAGGAAGAAGGAATTAAGAACTTCCTAATCGTCTTTACCCTTGCTTAAAATTTAAAATTCGCTCGCTCAAATAAGAATTACCGAAATAAACCAGATTTCTGCTTGTAAGTCCTCGGTTTGATAGCTAAATATTTACTCCTGGCATCGGATTTCAGAGTCAAGAGTGCATCCCAAAATCTCAAAATCCAAGATTCAAAACTCCTAATTCATAACTCATAATTATTTAAAGTGCGTTCTTTTTGGTCAGATCCTTTTTTGTGGATTCACCTTTCTGGGGCGGCTACACTGCCGATTTTCCTGGGACTGTGCTTGCTGGGACTCGCAGTGGGTTCTCCCCTGCTCCCTGTCTGGTTAGAAATATTTTTAGTGGCTGTAGCAGGTATTGTTCCTGTGCTGTGGATGCAGTGGTTCCGCCCTTTTTACATTTTTAGTATTTTAGTTGTGGCGGTGAAACCGCAGAATTTAAGTTCTGTGCAGCACCGGCTTCTGACTCGGTTTAAAACTAAGTTAAATCAAGGAATCGCTCTTTTTGTCGCTGTTTTGCTGGCAGTAATTTTGTGGCAACTCTACCGATTGGCTCCCCTCGCGGCTTCGGTGGCTCCCTTTCCTCCTTCCTGGCGGTGGGCTGGATTGTTGTTGGCAGTTGCTGCTTTTTTAGCTAGCAATTTGTTTTTGCAGGTGTCTGCTAGTGTCATGGCGGTTTTGCTGACGCCGGAATCAGAATTTGCAGCGACAAAGCCTCATGTTTTAGAAAAAATTCGGCAGGATTTTACGATCGCGCCCTGGCAAGTCGATCGACTTTTGCCGGCTTTGGCAGCCGAGACAACTGCCGCTGTGGCTGCACCTGCAGAGTCCATTGGGCCAGCATCCGGCATAGGGAATTCGTCAGTCGGCAGTCTTGTCAACCCAAAACCTGCTGACACCAACGGCGTTACATCTCTACCCGAACAGTCGATCGAAAAAAAGTGAAATAAAAAATTAAGAGGGGGACAATTGTAGTTTAAGCTACTTTAATTTGTACCGATGTATGCTGTTAAAAAAATAGGTAAGGCCCCTCTTCGGATAGAGATTATTAATAGTCTTAATATTTAATTTTTAACCGCAGGTTGTGGATATTTTATGTTGGCTATCTGGAGAGAAGAATCTATAATAGAGAGTGTCAAGGTCAGCTTTCAATCCTTACAGGGGATTAAAATAGAGGTATAACAATATGGCGAATTATTTACCGATCGCACAAGAACCTCAAGCCGCAGAGCCGATCGAGCTGTGCGAAGATTCTGAAATCTGGGGCAGTCTCAAATCCGCGATCGGCGCAAGTTCAGGATTTCAACGCTGGCAGCTAGAACTCAATTTTGAGCGTCAGCAGCAAAATGCCACCATCGATCAGCAGGTTCGTTCCTATCTGCGGGAAACTTTAGAAACTTTGGCTTACTGAGAGCAGCCAAGCCAAATGCTGTAACCGATAGTACCTTTCCATCGCCCCATGTTTAAAACCAACTTGAAACACGGCGTTAATTTCACGATTTCTCAGAACAAAGGGCGTTTTAGAATGAATCATAAATATCCTAGCTCCTTCTATTCAGGAGCTAGGACGTTATCGATACCTACTTAAAACTTAAAAAATCACCGGATTGAATCGTCCAAAAATTAGCTGAGCTGCTCCAAGGATTCAAGTAATATTTGAGCACTACGCCGATGGTGGAATTTAGCAGCAATCTTCTGTCGAGATTTCTGAATCATGCTCAATGTTAATTCTTTGTCCTTTAGCAATTTTGCTATGGCCTCTGCCATTTTTTCGGGATTTTCCGGCGGGACTAGCATACCGTCAACACCGTTATCTATCAATTCCGCCATTCCACCCACCTGCGTCACTACTACAGGAGTTTCCATAGCCATTGCTTCCATAACAGCTACAGAAATTCCCTCTTTCAAGCTGGGTAAAACAAAAATATCAGCCTCTTGATAACCTTGGCGATTTCGTTCTTCTGAGACAGAACCAAGCAGCTCAACATAATCAGACATTGATTGCTCTTGAATGAATTTCTCGAGTTCTTTACGGTAGCCATTACCAGATTCTGCATCTTCCCCAGCAATCTGCAAGCGGACATCAAACCCTCGTTCTCGAAGCAACTTAATTGACTCAATCAGGTACTTTTGTCCTTTTGCTATATTCAGACGGCCACAAGTGTAAATTCGGCATTGACTGCCTTCCTGCCAAGGAGTATAGGGAGTTTCACGCTTAACTTCATCTAGATTTACACCGACTGGTGACACCCTGACATCCTTGGGCAAGAAGCCTGCCAGCTCATCTTTGACAGAATTGAGGAGTTGTTTAGACATTACAGAAGCAAAAGCAGAATGTTTCCATTTTTGTTCTTGATTTGGCCCAAAATCTTCTAACTGACCGAGAAGAGCCAGACTATAAGTGATGTCCGAAAGTATGGAGGCAAATAGGGCTATATTAGCAGCATTGCTACAGGAATGAACGTGGACGTGAGACCAGCCCTGGGTTCTGGCAAGCCAAGCTAGCTTAGCCCCCATAACAACCCATACCAAATAGTAAAGCCTTTGAGAAAAGGATAGATTTTTAGTATTAGCAATTACACTGAGGCAGCGCCACCAGGCAATCGGGCCAGCTTTGATGAGTTCTATGGGAACCTTCACAAAATCTTTGGTCTCAAAGGGTATCAAATAATCAGTCATACTTTGCGCTTTCTCGGCCCAAGTATGTACAACTTTAGTGGGCGGACGGCGGGTTGATATCATGTGAGGTTTCATACCAAGATCGAGCATTGCTTGATATTCTCGCCATATCCAAGTATGAGTTTGTCCGGGAAATTCAGGGATAAAGTAGCCAATCTGTTTATTCATTATTGATTCTTTTCCTTAGCAAATCGACAAATTGAAATGTGCTAAACAATCGCTTGTTTGTTCCTGATTAAAAAACTTTAGCTGGCGGAACCCACGCCCTGCCATTTTGTTGGGATAGGTAGTCGGTGATTTCAATAAATGCTCGCTTTACAAAATCTAGGTTCACAGAATTTGGACTCACATTCGGCACCCCAGACATTTAATTTCTCAGAATTTTTAATAGATACAAACATAGTTTGGGGGAGATCCAAAAAAGTCGAGATGTATCAACCAAAAACTCCAGTCCCACTACGTTGAGAGGGTGTAAAATTTTAGGGTACTGAATGTGAGCAGTCCTTGAGTAGATGCTGACTACCCGGAGAGGTTTCACATTGTTTTGTGGCTAATAGTCTAGGCGGTTTTGCCTGCTGTAACCTTTAATCGAGTCCGATCTTTGCCCATCGCCAAACATTTTTTAACAGCAGCAATTACATCTTCCACATCTGCATCGGTTAATTTGGCCGAAATCGGCAAGCTAACTGTATGCCGCCCAATGTAGCCAGCATTCGGATAGTCTTCCGGCTGCCATCCAAACATTTCTTGATAGATAGGATGTTCCGGCATACTCATATAATGTACGCCGACACCGATATTTTCAGCATTGATAGCGTTGAGAAATTCGTCGCGGCTGATTCCAGTTTTGGCTTCATCTACCAGAATGGTGTACAGGTGATAAGCGTGAATTGTATCCGGTTCGGGGTTGGCTGGCAAAGTAATCGGCAAATCCGCAAAGGCTTCGTTGTAGCGCTGCCAAATCTGCTCCCGCCGCTGCCAATAAGGCGTGACTCGTTTCAATTGATGAATGCCGATCGCAGCTTGCAGATCCATCATATTGTATTTAAAACCCACTCCCACCACTTGGTAGTGCTTGTAACCCGAGTCGCTGAAGCGCTTCCAAGCATCTTTGCTCATACCGTGCAGCGCTAAAATGTTGAGCTTGTCGGTATCTTCTTGACTGGCGACCAGAATCATTCCTCCTTCGCCCGTCGTGATGTTTTTGGTAACATAAAAGCTGAAGCATCCGAAGTCGCCAAATGTGCCTGATTTCCGCCCCTTGTACTCTGTTTCGATCGCGTGAGCACAATCTTCAATTAACTTCAAGTTGTGACGGCTAGCAATCTCGCAAAGCGCATCCATATCGCAGGGACGACCCGCGAAGTGAACCGGCAAAATTGCTTTAGTTTTTGAAGTGATTTTAGCTTCTACTTGAGCCGGGTCAATATTCATTGTCACCGGATCTACATCCGCCAATACCGGTGTTGCCCCTGCATGGATGATGGCATTAACTGTAGCGCAAAAAGTCATCGGAGTAGTAATGACTTCATCCCCCGGTTCCAAGCAAGCAGCGAGGACGCTCAAGTGCAGTCCCGCCGTACAAGAATTGACTGCTATCGCGTACTTGGAACCCTTGTAAGCATTGAATTCGTCTTGAAATTTCATGACTTTCGGGCCTGTACCCAACCAACCTGTTTTCATGGTTGCCACCACTTCTTGAATTTCAGCATCTTCGATCGCCGGTGCACCGAAAACCAAGAAACGGTCTTTTGAACGAATAGGATTGTTGTTCATGTTGCTAGTGTTACCCAGTAAGTAAACTTGATCAAATGGAAGTGTTAATGAATGCAGTATCAGCGTTTTTTACCCAGATTTTTTGCTAATACCTTGTGTAATGGCATCTTTTGTATAACAAGCTTACTAATGACAAGCCGTTTTTTCGCAAGCGCCTGACCCTGACAGAATTTATATATTTTAAGATAGATAATCTGCAATGTCCAGTAGATCGTATTTCAGTTTATGGGTGATACACAAGCTCTTACCCGCATTTTTTACTTTAAATACTTTTTTAAAAAAATATTTTTTCTCTATAAACTTTTTGTAAGATGTCGAACATCTATCCAGAGAAAGATTTGACAGCGAAGTTATCTAATTTGTGATTTTTAATTTTAGAATTAGGAATGACAGATTCCCGTGAGGTTTGGAGCTTGGGTGGAGTTAGATTTTGTTTTAACTCGTGTAAAATTTAGGCAAATTTTGCACAAAAAAAATGTAACTCCCCTGTAATTGATGCAGGTTCAGCAACATTCTGCGATCGCTCGAAGCAATCAACCGTCCTTGACAAAATCCACTACAATCGAGGCAGACGAATCTTGTTCAAAATATCTTGCAGCCGTTCTGAAACGCCGCCCAATTGTTCTGACAAAGCTACAAGTTTACCGTAAGCTTCAACTAAACGATCGCCCTCAACATAAACTTCTGGAGTAGGATAATTCTTCATCGCTTCCAGCAGTGTAATCTCGTTATCATTAGTTGCAGACAGCACCAAGGCAGATCTCAAAGCTTCTCGATTTGCATCCCCAGAAGGAGTGCGAATTACCTGACCAACTTCATCGAGAATTATTTCCCCAACCTTGCTGTTAAGCGTCCGATCCAAAAAGCTTTGACTGACTTTTACCGGTCTCGTCAGACTGTTGCGAACCGCTTCCGGGTCTTTTTTGGCTTTTCCCAGCAGCATTTCTAACCCGGGCGACATTTTCCCAGTTTCTGCAAAAATTTCTAATTCGCTGACGGGTAAAGTCATTCGGATCGCACTGTATTTGAGCACTACCTTTTCGGCAGCCGCCGCAGCATTGCTGTAAAATACAATTCCCGCGCCTGCTGCCAAAAATAACGTCCACCGCCCTTTGAAAAATGATCGACCCATAGTAAAATCTCCCAACATCTTTTTCTACTTCGACTTTGACACATCTCATTAGTTACTGCACAGACTAAGGTCTTCGGGAAATGCCACATTATTCGATCGCGCCAGCCGTTATACCATTTTAGATTTTAGATTTGAGATTTTAGAATTGCAAATGACTAATCATCGTGATTTCTAGTAGGGGCCTACAGTTGCATGATTTTTGGGAACTGGCATTACCTATATCGGATGCTAGGCAAAAAACTCGGTTCAGGGCGCTAGTACGGGCTTTTGACTCTGTGCGCGGTGCACAGCCTACTGATTCTATCTCCCAATCTCCCGATCCTAGCAAAATGCCGAACGCCAGCTCTTCTATCAGTGAAGGCTGGCGCTGGGCTGAAATTTATTTTATATATTTAGGGTCTTTATGAAAGCTGACCCCAATTGAACGAATTACAAGCGGTTTATGATTAGGGCCTTTAAATTTGCTGACCCCAATTGAAGCCACATTCTTATAATTACAGGGATCGCTGGAAAACCACGATTTCATAATAATTTCTTTATATTTATAAATTTTCCTTGCCTCAGATAGATTTTTGTCTCGATTTGTAAATTTTTGTTACTTCGACTTCGGGGATCGGCCCTCGGCGCGCTGCTCCCAGCGAAACAGGAACACCATCAGGGCCACAACTCCGACTTGGAGGGCAAAATTAGGCAAAGCAGAACCAATTTCCCGCCCCGAGGCAATTTTAGCGAGGAAAACCAAGCCGCCGATAAAGCCCGAAGCGCCACAAGCTACATAGACAAACTGTCGCAGAGGCCGGTAGGGAGTGGCCATTTCTGCGGTTAAACGCTCGTATTGTTGGCGGCTGAGGTTGCGCGGATTTTTTGGGATGTTTGTGCGATCGTCCGAATTTGGAGCTGGCATAGATTTAGAAAATAAGTAAATTAGGATTTGGCCACAAAAAGCCTGTTTTTACCAAAAACGGTCTGGCTGAGGCGGCTAATACGGTCGAAAAACCAGGTTTTTGGTACTTTGGGCGCAAGTCGAGTGAATATTAGGCTACAACAAATATGTCACAACTGCCGCCATAAATCACCGCTGAAGCACAAGCACAACTGTTTGCAAACAGCCGATAAAAACACCCAAAATGCCTCCTAAATTTACAATTCCCTGCAACTCGCTTTTGACAATTCCCTGAATCGCTAACTCCAACTCTTCAGGAGAAGTACCTTTTACTCGATCGACAATCACCTGGTCAATATTCAAAATCGGGATAGCCTGAGCTACAATATTTTCTAAATCCCGCTCTAAATAACGCTCTAAAACCAAAGCCAGTTCTTTGCTGACAATTTCCAGGGAAGCGCTCATCACCGCTGAAGTTTGCAAGCGATTGAGAATCAACCGCGAAATATTTTCCCAATCAATAGATTTGCTCAACCCCTCAAGTACGTCTGTACCGCGCTGTTGAACATAGCTGCGAACGCTGTCGCGCATAGTTTTTCGCAACTGTCTCACAGTCGAAACCGGTAAATTTTGCATCGACAAATTTTGCAGCCATTCCTGAATTCGCCCGCGAATTCCCAAAGAAATAGTTAACTCTGCTAAGCGCTGATTTGTCGCCTCTCTGTCATCCAGACAAAAAGTCCGCAGCCGAGTTAAAGTGTTCCGCAAACCAAACAAATTGGCTACTACCCAATAAGTGCCACTGGTTTTTTCTCGAAACCCTTCATCGATGATCGAAATATTGCGATCGGTCAAAAAGTCAATTAAAGCCTGCCGCAGCACTTCCGGGGGTATTACTACCTGCAACAACCACTCAGCAAGCTGAGCCGCCTGAGCTTCCGTTAGCTGAATCTCCAGCAAAACTTGATCAAAAATTTGATTAAGCTGAGCTTCTAAAAAATCTTCCCGGCGCGCCAAAACTTTGAGAATTCGCGGCACAGATTCCCCCAGCAAATCTCGCAAAATGTTAGCGAGAATTTTAGCCGTTTTTTGCTCTGCGTCTGCTTTTACCTGATCCAGCGCCAACTGCAACAGCCAGAGAATCACCGACTGCATCCGCTCAGTTTGCAGGAGGCGGCGCGCCAAGTTTTGCAGTTCCTCCGGCGTCAGCAGCGAACCCATAATTGTGTCGGAAATTCGCTTTGCCAAGCGCTCTTGGTTGCGGGGGATCAAGCCTGGGGTGAAAGGCAACTGCCGCCCTTTGATGTAAATAGCTCGATAGGGGCGGAACAACATTTTGATTGCTATATCGTTAGTGAAATAGCCAATAATTCCTCCCACTACAGGTGGGGCCAACAACAGCCAAATGTCAGAGGGATTCATCAATAATTGGGAATTGGGAATTGTTGATTGTTGATTGTTGACTGTTAACTGTTGACTGTTGACAACTGACAAGTGACAACTGACAACAGTCAACTGACTAATACCAATACTCCCATCATAGCTCCAGCAATCGGGTAGTGGGTGGCGGCGGCAAATCCGGCTTTGTTGGCGATCGCGACTTGCTGCTGGCCGATCGGGAATTTTTCTAAACTAGGATTAATGTAAGCATATTCTTGAGTCATGCCAAATTGCTGAGCAATGGGCACTACGAGACTGTCTAGATAAAACTGCTGAAAGCTCCGCATTAGGGAATTGCTGGGGCGGTGGAGGTCGAGAATAGCTGCTTTGGCACCTGGTTTGAGGACGCGGTGCAATTCCTGAAGACTGCGGGGGATGTCAGTCACGTTACGCAGGCCGTAACCCATTGTGGCGCAGTCGAAGTAATTGTCAGCAAAAGGCAAGTCTAGGGCGTCAGCTTCTACCCAGGAAATGGGACTTATAGGGGTAAGAAAAGGTCGATCGCGCTTGGCAGCCACGGCCAATTGTTCGGCGGAAAAATCTACTCCAAATACGCAACCAGTCGGCCCTGCTTGTTTGGCTAGCAACAAAGCTAGATCCCCGCTACCGCAGCACAAGTCTAAACAAGTATTTCCGGGGCCCGCACTGCTCCATTTCACCGCCATTTGCTTCCAAATCCGGTGTTGCCCAAAGCTCAACCAGTCGTTTAATTGGTTGTAAACTGGTGCAATTCGATTAAATATAGTTTTAATTTCTTCGGGGTTATTAGTCATTTGTTATTAGTTATTAGTTATTAGTTATTAGTCATTGGTCATTAGTCATTAGCCATTAATCATTGGTCATTGGTGATTTATCAGCAGGAAAAAATAATTAATCCGTGCATTCATGTCATGCTGTCGCCAGTCATTAATGCTTTTTTATTTGTTAGCGAGCGATGAGCTTTTGTCGAGAATCATTGGTTTGCTATCATTTGAGACTCCAGACACAGAGCCGAATGATGACTAAGGACTAATGACTGATGACTAAGGACTAATGACTGATGACTCATGACTGATGACTAATGACCCTGAAAACTCGTCAATACCAAAGCAACTTCTTGAGCGGCGAGGTGAACTGTTGTGAGTTCGTCGGGGCGCAAGGAACAAGGTTGCTTCCACTGCATGGAAATCAGGGCGATCGATCGACCTTTGTGAATCACCGGGATGCTCAGGTGAGCTTGAATGCCGGATTTCTGATAGTGCGGCAGACTCGCTAGGTTGGTATCGAGCCCAATATTCACAACACCCTGAATAGTTTGAGAGGTAATTGCTTCTCGAACCAGAGGATCATCTGCCAGCCAATTTTCCACAGTTGAACCAGTGGTGTGACTGCCTTGGAGTGGTATTAAAACATTTCCTTCCACCAGTTGCAAAATGCAAGCGTCAGCCAAAAAATTATCGCTTACAGCAGTAGCAATTGGATCTAAACTTGCTTCCAAACTCGGATAATCCACAGCAGTTTGCATGATTGTTGCTAACAGTTGTATTTGAGTTTGGGCGCGATCCAATTCCTCAGTCCGCTGCTTAAGAATTTCATAAGTCTCGGCAGCCTTTTGCACCACCATTTTCAATTCGTTCGGGTCCCAAGGCTTGGTGATATACTTATAAACCTGTCCTGAGTTAATCGCATCCACCAAGTCTTCAATGTCCGTAAAACCAGTCAAGATAATTCTGACCGTATTCGGAAACTGCGGCACGGTTTTGCTCAAAAACTCCGTTCCCTTCATTTCGGGCATCCGCTGGTCGGAAATGATCACGGCGACCTCGCCTTCGATGCCGAGGACTTCCAAGGCGCGAATTCCGCTCTCAGCTTTGAGAACGTTAAAATCTCGTCGGAAAGTGCGGTAGAGTAAATCCAGATTGTCTGGTTCGTCGTCTACTACCAGCATTTTGGGCTTTTTCGGTCTGTGTAGGGTCATGAGCTGGCGTTTAATTTGATCTAGCTCTGAAATGGCATTATCCATAACAATACGATAAACTCCCCTTTGTAAATTTAGGCGAGCAACTATTCTGTAACAATAGTCTCATAACTCACTTACTATTAATCTATCGCTCTGCCGCGACACGAGCCTTGCCGGTATCCAATCACACATAACTTAGCGCTAGTTTTTGATTCAATTATGACTGATACACCGCAAGATTCCTCCCATCCTGCATCTGCACCCTCCACCAATGCTGTGGATGCCGAAAAGTTAATTCGATCGCTCCGCCGCAAAGAAGGCACTTGGGTAGAGTGGGGACAGGCCTGCACAGCACTGCTAAAAGCTGGCTACAACTCTCAAAGGATTTTTGAAGAAACTGGTTTTGAGCCAATTCAGCAAAATCAAGTAAGCGTCGCAGCCCAAGTTTACACCAGCATGGTAAATGCTGGAGCTTCAGAAGAAGTTCGATCGCACTTCTTGGGCAAAGGTAGTGATATCTTATACGAGTTTCGGATTCTCTCTCAAGTAGAGCGTGCCGGGGCGGCTGCTTTGATGCTAACCCACAATTTGGATGTTGACGATGCTCGCCAAGTTGCTAAAGCGATCAAGGAGTTTTCGCACTTCGGGAGTCTCCCCCAAGGGTTCACAGACACTCCCGGCGATGCTATGGCTTACCAATGCTGGCAATTGGCGAGGCAGAAAAGCGATTTGCAAGAGCGATCGCGCTTAATTGCTCGCGGTTTAAAATTAGCTAGCAGCCCAACCGCTAGGGCGCAAATCGAGCAGTTGCTCGTTGATTTTACCGTAGTTTCGAGAAAGGAAGCGCCCCGCTTGCCCGTCTATCGGCTGGATACCGAAGAACAATTGCCGCGCGTTGTCCCGGTTGTGGGCAAATTGCCGCTTTCTACGACAGATTTGCTGGCAGTGCCTTGGCCGGAGGAAATCGAGCCGTTCCGAATGGTAAAATTTTCTGGAGCCGGAGCTTGGGTGGCAATTCCCGGATGGCAGGTAATTTTGAACGCTGAAGATCCGGTGGCTGTTTTGGAAATGAGCGATCAATTGCCGGTACCGCTGCAAGGCAAAGTTGAAGAAGTTTTGATTATTGCCGATCGAGCCCAAAGACAGTGGGATGCAGACAGTTATTTCCTAGCCGATAACGCTGGCAATTTAGAATTGTACTGGTTTGAACAATCCCCGGATATTCCTATTTTGGGGCGAGTTGTTCTGGTGATGCGTCCGAAAAAGATTGTGGATGAAGACTATACCAAAGATGGGTGGCAAATTGATGATTAGTCAGTTGTCAGTTGTCAGTTGTTAGTTGTTAGTTGTTAGTTGTTAGTTGTTAGTTGTTAGTTGTTAGTTGTTAGTTGTTAGTTGTTAGTTGTT
>NZ_JAUBRC010000057.1:0-39747 GCF_036701635.1 Microcoleus sp. N9_B4
TCAACGGAAAAACTTTGGGGTTCCCACTTTTTACAACTGATAAAAAAATTCCACCCACATCTGCGGAATGTGGGTTATTCGGCGGGGCGATGTGGCTGCAGAAGTTATCGCTTTTGCGATCGAATCCGGCGCGAATCAAGTGGTAACTACCGAAAGTCCCAGTCCTCGGTTTCAGGATATTTGCCGGGAAATTAAGCGATCGCACCCAGTAGAAGTTTTGCCACCGGAAGCCTTTGTTCGCTACGATGGTTACATTGATTTGAAGCGTTTTTCTCGCTATTGGCGCGTCGCTGAAAAATATGTTTTCTAATTGTAATTGGAAATAGGAAATAGGAAATAGGAAATAGGAAATTGAAAAGAGGTGTTCTTTTCTCTTCTTCCCTCTTCCTTCTTCCTTCTTCCCTCTTCCTGAAATCCGTTACATCCGTTACATCCGTTACATCCGTTACAGAATCCGTTGCCGAACTTCCTTCTTCCTTCAACTCCTCTTCAAACGCTCCAACAGCCATTGAAATCTCGATGCCGCCAAATCTGGATTTTCGACATTTTGCGGGATGGCGTCCTCGTCGTGGGGATCTTGATATATTAAACCATCACTATCATCGCCGAAGCGTTTGACTGTACCCCGCAGTCTCGACGACAGAAATTTGGTAATCGCCCGATAAAACCGCAGGGAAAAAAGCACGTCTTGCTCTAGTTTTTCCGTTAGCAGCCGCCGGGGAATTGATAGGATGAGGCACTCTTCAATTGCCGTGACGCTAGCAGAAGGAAGTCTCCCGTCTACAAAAGACATTTCGCCCAGCACTTCCCCGGAAATAATTTTTCCAATTTCTTTGTCGCCCAAAGATGATACAGCAACGCTCAAAGTTCCCTCCAAAACTATGTACAGGGCGTCTAAGGGCTTACCTTCGGTGATCAGGGTTGTGCCGGGGAGGACTTGGGTGCGGGTGCCGTTGGCGAGCATCCAATCGATGTCGCGATCGCTCAATTCGCCTAATATAACTAGAACTTTGCTCATAAAGTCAGGTTGTGATGAGATAATTTGTATTTTTTACTTGTTTAGTTGCGTGCTGTTGTGAGATGGTCAGACCCTGAGCGAAAGCGAAGGCTAAACTTTACAAATAGAACACTAAATTTTACACAATTTTCATAATATTCAGTAATTTTGACACGATCGAGCCACAAATATTTCTCGGATCGGTGGTATTATTCTACATTAATTGTCATGGACTGTGCAGCAGCCGATCGCGTTGTTTTAACTGCACTTGCTTTGGACGGCGGGGCTGCCAAAACTGTTTTGAAAGCTTGTTGTCTCTTGGTTTCGAGCTGGTGCGCCCTCAAAAACCGGGTTTTTCCGGCGTGGCTGCGAGTGCAGCGCCCCCAAGTACAGTAGTGTAGAATGCAAGCCAAACGCGCGATCGACCCCTCAATTAAACAGGATTAAGGATGAAATCATCCCTAGGATTGATTTTTTGCCGATCGATCTGTAAATTAAAATTAGCCTCTAAACCCGCCGTCAGTTCTTAAATCTAATCAGCTTGAGAGTTGACTCTTCAACGGTTGAGTGCCAATCTAGGAACAACACAACTCATATTTGTGTCTTTTTTTAGCAAAGCTCTCGACTAGCGCCCTCAAACACTTACACTTTTAACACACGGTTCATTGAGGAGTTTCTATGAATAGTCTATTTTCCAAGTCTACTTTCGCGTTAATAAATCTTGCAGCTTTAGCTGTTTGTTGCAGTACCATGTCAGCGAAAGCTGAAACTGGCAACTTGCCCGATATCGGTACAACTGCAACAATCGCAGCTCAAAATATTGACCAAATTTCTGAGCCGACGGCAACTTCAGCAGTTAAACCCGACGCAGAAACAACGGCTAGTAATAAAAAAATTGATTCAATCAGTTGGAGCGAACTAACAGAAGTGGCAGAGCCAGCAGCCTCTGAACCAGCAGCCAACTTGCAAGTATCTCTGGCTGCACCCGAAAAATTGGAAGCAGCAACATCTGAAATTGCTGAGACAGAAACAGCGCAAAATACATCCATTGCTGCTGAGACCCAAAAGTCGGAAGAAACCGCTAAAATTGCTGATAATAGCGTCAAAGTGGAGTCAACTGTCGAGAATGCCAAAAAGAGCGATCGACCTACCTTAATTGTTGCCGAGAGCAATAATCTGGAAGTAACAGCAACGAAGGAAGAAAAAGAAGTCCAAACAGCAAAAGAAGTGTTGAGCAATCCTGTCAGCACTTCCGCCTCAGCTTTGACAAACCAACCGAAAGTTGCTGAAAAACCGGCAACTGTCTCGGAACCAACTGAAAAAGTAGCTCAAGGAACTCAAATCCGACCAGGCCGAGCTACCCGTTCTGGTCCGAGCTACATCGGCATTGGCGGCAATCTAGGTTTTGGCGGAGATTCAGCTTTAGGCGACGGTTCATTTGCGATTATTAGCAAAATCGGTTTGACGAACAATTTCTCGGTGAGACCGACTGTTTTGTTCCGTGACAACTTAGCTTTTCTAGTTCCTGTTACCTACGATTTTGTATCTCAAGAGACCGTCGAAGTCAGCGATGATTTTGTGATTACTGCTGCTCCTTATGCAGGTGCTGGCGTGCTAATTTCTACCGGCGATGACGGTACTTTTGGCTTCCTGCTTTCGGGGGGTGTAGATGTGCCGCTGTCGAGAAATTTTACAGCCACAGCGGGACTGAATATTGGTTTTGTTGACGGAGCTGAAGTGGGATTGTTAGTCGGTGTCGGCTATACGTTCCCGAATATTGCCCGTTAGTGTTGCTGTTTGAGCAAACGCAGGACAAATAAATAGGCGCGGGGTTGGCTGTAGGAATACAGTCAACCCTTTTTGATGATGGAAAATCTGCCTATGCGATCAATGTAGGGTTCGCCATAAGCACAGACCGATAATGTAGGGTTTGAAATCTTCGTAGAAACCAGGTTTCTTTACTCGTCCTGGACGCACAATCCCGATATAGCAATCCTAAATGATTATACTCGTTACCAGGCTCTGCCTGGTAACGCATATCCGGAGGCTCTGCCTCCATAGTCTGGGCCGAGGCAGAGCAAGAGTGACATCGGTTCCCAGGCAGAGCTTGGGAACCAGTTAACCAGTTATTGAAACTGATTTAGGATTGCTATAGGTGAAGGATAATAGGTCGTTTCAGCCATCAATCTAAGTCCAAAAAGCCGGAATATTCGTGACAGTGTGCAAGTCTGATAGTTGTATAATAGACAGACTAGCCAAGCGTAAAAAGTAGAATCCTATGCCGCAGGGAATCTTCAACAAAATCCTCAATCAGCTTGACACTCTGGAACTGCTAGAACTACAGCAACTAGAGCGCGCTATAGGGATATATCTGGCCCAGAAAGAACAAACTGCTCAACGGACAAAATTGCACCAAGCGCTGTTAACTTCTGGTTTAGTCAAAAAAATCAAGCATTCTTCTGGGAGTCAGCAAATAGAACGGCGACTAATTCAGGTACAGGGCAAGCCTGTTTCTGAGACAATTATTGAGGAACGCCGCTAGATGACAATTTATTTTGTAGATAGCAGTGCGCTGGTCAAACGCTACATTAATGAAATAGGTTCGGCATGGGTTTTTAGTTTGTGCGATTCTGCACTTAACAACGATATATTGATTGCTGCTATTACAAGTGTTGAAATTGTTGCTGCAATTACCAGAAGGTCGCGCGGCAGAAGTATCAATGCGACAGATGCTACAGCAGCGTGCAATCAGTTCAGGAGTGACATACAATCTGAGTATCAGGTTGTAGAATTCACCGAAAGCATTATTAACTCTGCAATGGCATTAGCTGAAACCTACGGATTGCGAGGCTATGATGCTGTGCAGCTAGCAACAGGCTGTGGCATAAATAACCTTTGCACAGCTAACAGTTTGCCTGCGATGACTTTTGTATCTGCTGACGGGGATCTGAATGCAGCAGCAACAAGTGAGGGTTTGATAGTTGAAAATCCCAACAACTACCCGTAAGGTCGCAAGCCCGTACAGTAAAAACCGCACAAATCTCGTTTGTAGCCGAGTATCGGGATGCTCTCGGATCGATCGTACTTTCTCACCAACCACCCGAAAAAACCGTGACCAAAACAGAAATCTTAGCAGCACTCAAAAATCTGACAGCAGAAGAACGCCTAGAAATCATCGAAACAGCTTCGCGGATGATGCGCGAAGAAATAGAAGAAAAAGCCCAGCGCAAAGCTGAGAGAAAACGCAGACTCAGAGCCGCAGCAGAAGCAGCAGTTCCTTTGTATGAACCAGGAGGGCCGCTGCACGATTTGTGGTCGCCCGACAGCGAACCGTATTTCGATTCAGAGGAAGAATACCTGAACGCAGGGGTAAAAACTAATGCGTAAGGGCGAAATTTGGCTCGTCAAACTAGATCCAACGGTGGGAGATGAAATCGGCAAAACTAGACCTGTTGTGGTTGTCAGCGATGATGAAGTGGGAAAGTTGCGGCTCAAAGTAATTGTTCCAATTACAGCATGGAACGATCTTTTTTCCCCGCTTGATTGGATGGTGCAGCTCGAACCGACCTCAGAAAATGGCTTGGCGAAACTCTCCGCCGCCGATACTTTTCAAGTCCGTTCCGTCTCCCAACAAAGATTTGTCCGACAACTCGGAACCTTGTCCGAGACAATTATGGAAGAAATTGCAGAAGCACTGACAATTGTTCTGGATCTAGATTGAATAACTAGGCAACAGCGTACAAATAGTGTTATTTATAGATAGATTGTATGGCGCGATGGCCTAAATGATTCCTATACAACTTACACTCAAAAATTTTCTCAGCTATCGCGAAGCTGCTTTAGACTTTCGCGGCCTGCACACCGCTTGCATTTGCGGGCCTAACGGTGCTGGCAAATCCTCCCTCTTAGAAGCCATATCCTGGGCACTTTGGGGCTGTTGTCGCAGCGATACTGAAGACGATATCATCCATATCGGCGAAACGGATGTGCGCGTTGATTTCACTTTCTCTACCGGCGGCCAAATCTACCGGGTGATTCGCAACCGCCGACGCGGACAATCGGGAAGTTTGGAATTTCAAGTAGCAACAAACCCCCCCTTCCCCCCCCTTGGTAAGGGGGGGCCACAAGAAGTGAATTCTTCCCTTGGTAAGGGGGGGCCACAAGAAGTGAATTATTCCCTTGGTAAAGAGGAACCCGAAGAAGTAAATTCTTCTCCCCCTCTTAGTAAGGGGGGGGCGGGGGGGGTGAATTTTCGCACGCTCACAGACAAAGGTCTGAGAACAACTCAGCAAAAAATCCTCGAACACATCAAACTAGATTACGATACTTTCATCAACTCGGCGTATTTGCGGCAGGGGCGAGCTGATGAATTTATGCTCAAAAAGCCGATCGAACGCAAACAAGTTTTAGCCAACCTGCTCAAACTCGACTCCTACGATACTTTATCCGACCAAGCCAAGGATACCTCCAAACAATTTAAAGCTCAAGTCGAAGTGCTCAAACAGAGTTTGCTAACCGTACAAGAGCAACTGCAACAAAAAGAGACGATCGCCTCCGAACAAACTCAATTGCAGCAAGCAACCGATTTGCTTCAGCAGCAGCAGCAAGCCGACACAACCGAGTTACAGCAACTGCAACTCCAGCACCACAACCGTCAAACTTGGCAAAAACTCCTCGCCGGCCACCAGCAACAGCACTACAATATCACTCAAGAATGCCGCCGCTTGCAGCAAGAACTCAGCGCAGCCAAACAGCAGCAAAATGAGCTACAAGCCCTTCTAGGGCAAGAAAATGAAATAACAGCAGGCATCGCGTATTTCCACAGCTTGCAAGCCACAGAAGAGACTCTGGCGGGGAAATTCAAGGCTAACCAACAAGCCCAAAATCAGCGCCAACAATTGCAAGAACAGCAGCGGCAAGAACTGAGCTTTTTGCAAAGCAAAATTCAGCAGTTGCAAGCTCAATTAGAGGTTTTAGAACAGGATGAAAAAGATGTTCTGGAAATTCTCAAACAGCAGCCGGAGGTTGACAAAGGACTCGCACAGTTGCAAGCAGTTCGATCGCGCCTCAACGAACTAGAGCAACTGCAACTGCAAGTTTCGCCGCTGCTACAACAGCAGCAGCAAAAGCAACAAAAGCTCGATCGCGCCCGCGCCGGTTTAACCGCCCGCTTAGAGGAAATCAACCGACAGGTGCAAGTTCAGCAGCAGCAGCGACAACCGCGATTACAGGAGGAAATCTCGGCCATCGCCAATCAAATTTTGCAGTTGGAAAACAAGCGAGTTTATCAGCAGCGAGTCCGCGAAAAAGGTCAAGAAAGGCACGACTTTCTCGGAAACCTGCAAGCCAAAAGCCGCGACTATCAAACCAGACTCGCTGAGATCGACCAAAAACTGCAACTGCTGCGGAAACATGAAGGAGAAAAAACCGCAGGCGAAGGTAAAGCCTCGAATTTTGCGGAAAACGAGCCATCGAATTCGCATTTAATGGTGCGGGATGCAAATTTTGGCAATTGTCCTTTGTGCGATCGACCTTTAGACGAACACTACTGGAATTTGGTAGTCACAAAACACCACTCCCAACAGCAGGAAATCTGGAACCAACTGTGGGTTGTGCGCGAACAGTTGGCCGTCTCCGAGCGCGAAATTCAAGTTCTCAGACATGAATACCGCGAACTAGAAGAGGAATTAGCGCCCTACCAAGAATTGCGGGAACGCCGCAGCCATTTGCAAGCACAATTAGATAGCCTGGGTCAAGATGAAAACCGACTGCAAAGTATGCGTCAAGACGCTGCAGAAATAGAGCGGTTGCTACGCACTGGCGAGTATGCAGCCGATGATTTGGGCGAACTCCAGCAAATCGAACAGCAACTGCAACAGCTCAATTATAGCGATCGCAGCCACTCCCTCGCCCGCAGCGATGAAAAGCGCTTGCGGTGGGCGGAAATTAAGCAAGCTCAAATCAAAGACGCTCAGCAGAAACTGAATAAAATTAATGCCCGTCGCCCGGATTTGCAAACTCAATTAGCTACAGTACAGCAACAGTTAGAACAGCAAAAAAACAGCTCGGAAATACAGCAGCAAATTCTGTCTTTAGATAGATACATTGCAGAAATTGGCTATAATTTGGAACAGCACGAACACGTCCGCAGCGAAATGCGCCGATCGCAGTTTTGGATCGCCCGCGCCGAAAAATTGCGATCGGCAACTGTGCAGTATCCGCAAGTGCAGCAGCGCGTTAATGAAATAGCAAATTCCATCGCTGTGCGCGATCGAGATTTGCAAGCTGTCAGCGCTCAAACTTCCGCGATGAACCAGCAATTGCAAGAACATCCCGATCCCACAGCCCGCATAAGTGCGATCGAACAACAAATCAGTCGCCGCCGCCAGCAGCTAGACCAACATTTGGGAAGTCTCGGACGCCTCCAGCAGCAGCAGCAAAATCTGGAAAATCTGCAAGTTCAGCTAGTAGCTCAAAAAGAGCAAATGCAAGTTGCCAAACGCCAGCAGCGAGTTTATCAAGAGTTGGGTCAAGCCTTTGGTAAAAACGGTATTCAAGCTTTAATGATTGAAAATGTTTTGCCTCAACTAGAAGCTGAAACCAATCAGATATTGTCCAGATTGAGCGCCAATCAATTGCACGTTCAATTTATTACTCAGCGGGCTGCTGCTTCTAAAAAAGCAACTAAATTGATTGACACTTTAGACATTTTAATTGCTGATGCTCGCGGTACTCGCGCCTACGAAACTTACTCTGGCGGTGAAGCTTTTCGGATTAATTTTGCGATTCGGCTGGCGCTGGCTAGACTGCTGTCTCAGCGGGCGGGTACGGCTTTGCAAATGTTGATTATTGATGAGGGATTTGGGACTCAGGATGCTGAAGGGTGCGATCGGCTGATTGCTGCAATTAATGCGATCGCCTCCGACTTCGCCTGCATTCTCACCGTTACCCATATGCCCCACCTGAAAGAAGCTTTTCAAGCCAGGATTGAAGTAAGCAAAACTGCTCAGGGTTCTTGCATCAGCTTATCAATTTAAAAGGGTTGGCGAGCCGGATGGAAGGTGGAGAAGAAAAAAGTTGAAAATATCAGTATTTTCACCTTCTATTTTCTTGTCGGCTTCGGTATTTTCACCTTCTGTTTTCTGGATAAATGCGGAATGCCTTCGCTTATACTGCTTTCAAACAAGAAGGCAACAGTATGCCCGCGCTCCAAACTATGATGGAATAAGTTATTGCCAATCTAAAATCTAAAATGTATTGCTCGTCTCCCCCGCCGGCTGTTTTTGCCTGCTGACTTTGTTAACAAGGCTAAATTAAAAATAAGATCATAGAATAAGAATGGCTCAAGCTATTGATAATTTTGTATTTTTCTGTCCGCTCCTCGGGAGTTTGGATCTTGCCACCGATGACAACAGACTCTTTCCACCTGTCTCTCCTAGAGCGGGCGATCGCAGCGTCGAGCAACAGCATCCTCATCGCGGATGCTACTAGACCTGACACACCTATTATCTACTGCAATCCTGCTTTTGAGAAACTGACAGGTTACAGTGCCGAAGAAGTTATTGGACGCAACTGCCGATTTTTGCAGGGCCCCGATACCGATAGCGCCGAATTAGACAAACTCCGCAGCAGTTTGCGATCGGGAACAGAAATTCAGGTAGTTCTCAAAAATTATCGCAAAGACAAAACTCCTTTTTGGAACGAATTAATGGTTTCCCCCATCCTAGACAATGAGGGAAAATTAACTCATTTTATCGGAGTTCAGAACGATATTAGCAAAAGAGTAGCAGCCGAAACAGCCAGGGAAGAAAGCGAAGAAAGATTGCGCGTCATCGCCAGTACAACTCCCGTTCCCCTGTTAATTACGCGCCTAGAAGACAGCGTTATTTTGTATGCAAATCCTGCTCTTGGTGAAAGTTTAGGTTTAAGTTCCGAACAACTTATCGGAAGCAAAAAAAATGAAATTTATGCCAATATCAACGACAACATTCAATTGCTAGAATTAGTCAAACAAAACGGCTTTAGCGACCGCGAAGAAATCTGCCTCAAGAAAGCAAATGGCAGTTTTTTTTGGGTAAAAATGTCGATGCGAGCGATTAATTTTAATGGCGAAGCCGCAATTTTATCGGCATTTTACGATATTACCGATCGCCTAGAAGCAGAAACAGCACTACGGCAAAGCGAAGCGAGGTTTCAAAAACTAGCCGCCAACCTTCCGGGAATGATTTATCAATTTCAGTTAGCAGCAGACGGCACTGTGTCATTCCCCTACGTCAGTTCCGGCTGCCGCGAACTCTACGAATTAGAACCAGAGGTACTCCAAAATTCAGCTATTCCCGCGATCGAAATGCTTCATCCAGAGGATGTGCAAAACTTCCACGAATCTTTTGCCATCTCAGCTAAAACTTTAGAGCCTTGGCGGTGGGAAGGCAGATTAGTTTTCCCGGGCGATCGGATTAAGTGGATTAGCTGGGCTTCTCGACCAGAACGGGGCAAAAAAAATGACATTATTTGGGACGGCTTGTTGATTGACATTAGCGCTCGCAAACTTGCAGAATCAGCACTGCGACAAAGCGAAGCCAGATTCCTAAAAATGGCCGCCAATGTGCCGGGAATGATTTATCAATACTTGCTGCGTCCCGACGGTTTTGATGAATTCATTTATGTCAGTTCCGGCTGTTGGGAACTCTACGAATTAGATCCAGAAAAAGTTCAAAGAAACTCCGCTTTAATGTGGTCAGCGGTGCATCCAGAAGACCTAAAACCCCTGTTAGAATCAGTCGCAATTTCAGGGCAAACTTTACAACCTTGGAAATATGAAGGGCGGATCATAACCCGATCGGGAAAACTGAAATGGATTCGCGGCATCGCCCGCCCCGAACTGCAACCGAGCGGCGATATACTTTGGGAGGGGGTGACAATCGACATCAGCGATCGCAAACTAGCAGAAATCGCCCTCAGCGAGTCAAAAATCGCCCTACTGCAAGTCAATCAAGAACTTGAAAAGCGCGTTCTAGAACGCACGGAAGCCTTGCAAACATCCCAAAAAATGTTGTGGTCGGTAATCAACAACATCCCTCAGTTAATCGCCTGGAAAGATCGAGATTTAGTTTACTTGGGAGGCAACAAAAACTTTGCCAAAGTCGCAGGTTTTAATCACCCCAGTGAAATCGTCGGTCTCACCGACTTCGATATGCCCTGGAAGCCCGAAAAAACAGAATTTTTTCGAGCCTGCGACCGCCGCATCATGGCAACCAACACCCCAGAATATCACATCATAGAATCTAAAATGCAAGCCGACGGCACCCAGTGCTGTCTGGATACAAATAAAATACCTTTACACGACAATTCCGGCAATGTTGTCGGTATTTTATCTACGTTTGAAGACATCACCGATAGGCTTTCCCTAGCAGCTAAAGTCCGGGCCAGCGAGGAACTATTTCGCACAATTTTTGAAGATGCACCCATTGCTATCTACTTAGCTAATTTAGATGATAACAAGTTAGTGCGAGTCAATAAAACTTACTGCGAAATGCTGGGATATACCGCCGCAGAATTGCTCGCCAAAACATTTATTGAACTTGGGCATCCCGAAGATTCTCCCAAAAATATCCAAGTTGCTCATTCTCTTGAGCAGGGAGAAATTAATAGCTATCAAATCGAACTCCGCCAGATTGCAGCTACAGGTAAAATTGTTTGGGTAAACGTGACAGCTACTTTGATTCGAGACGGCGAAGGAAAACCTCTTTATCAGTTAGGGATGATTGAAAATATAACCAATCGCAAAATTTCCGCCGCCGCACTCCAAGCTTCCGAATCTCAATTAAGAAAACAAGCAGCTCAATTGCAAGAAGCCTACGAACAGCTACAAAACGCTCAAATCCAATTAGTTCAATCAGAAAAAATGTCGAGCCTCGGCCAGATGGTGGCTGGGATAGCCCACGAAATCAACAATCCAGCAACTTTTATTAACGGTAATATTTCTCACACATACAACTATTTTCAGGATTTAATAGAACTCTTGAATCTCTACCAGGAATGCTACCCGTCCCCAGTTCCTCAGATTGCTGAAAAAGTTAAGGACTTAGAGTTAGATTTTCTGAAGGAAGACTTGCCAAAAATGCTAAAATCCATGAGAGTAGGAGTAGAAAGAATCAGTAAAATTGTGTTATCGCTGCGGAACTTTTCGCGGCTGGATGAATCAGAAATGAAGTTGGTAGACGTTCATGAAGGAATTGACAGCACACTGTTAATTTTGCAGCACAGATTGCATCAGGCAAGTAGAAAAAGCCGGATTGAAATTATTAAAGAATACGGAAAAATATCAAAAATTTACTGTTGTGCGGGGCAGTTAAACCAGGTATTTCTCAATATTATTGGCAATGCGATCGACGCTCTAGAAAACCAACCGCAACCTCGGACGATCGTGATTCGCACCCTCATCAAAAAAGCCGGGTTGAAAAGTCATAGTAATAGCAACCTCAGTCAGTGCGATCGCATTGTAATTTGCATCGCCGACAGTGGCCCGGGAATGAGCGAAGAGGTTCGCAAGCGGCTATTTGACCCCTTTTTCACCACCAAGCCCGTAGGCTCTGGAACTGGTTTAGGATTATCCATCAGCCATCAAATTGTGGTAGAAAAACATAAGGGAAGCCTGCGGTGCATCTCAGCGCCCGGACAGGGAGCGGAATTCTGGATTGAAATCCCCTGCTGAGCGATCGTCCATTAATCTAAAAGTTTAAATATCTAACTTTTAATTCCCAATTGCCGTCGGTGCTTGAGTTATCAGGGTTTTGAATTAACCGCACTCAGAGGCCGGAACAAATCGCACTCAGCGGTGTGCTAATCTGCTGCCCTTATTCGCTAGGCAATTATGCTGAAAAAACTACCTTTATCCTGGTCTCGCTACATTCCAGCCGGGTTGACGCTGGGTTTTGGTGTCGGACTATCGCTTCTGACTTTCGCCTTGGTTTGGAACTGGGAAGACAAGCGCCGCGACTACGAAATGCACCGCCGCATTGACGATATTTCGATCGGCATCGAACGCCAGCTCAACTCCGACTTAGATAGTGTTCTCGCCCTCAGCGACTACATGAAAGCCTTCAGCACCGTCGAGCGTTCCTCTTTTGCCCGGTTTGTCGCCCGTCCCCTATCCGTCCACCCCAGCCTGCAACTCCTGGCTTGGGCCCCCCGCGTCCCCAATTCCGAGCGGCGCAACTACGAAACCAAAGCTAGAACCGAAACCGACCCCAGCTTCGAGATTACAGAGCGCGGCCCGCGAGGAGAACTCCGCAAGGCCCTCCAGCGTTCCGAATACTTCCCGGCTTTCTACGTCGAACCACCAGCCGGAAACGAGACAGCATTAGGCTTTGACCTCGCCTCCCACCCAGAAATCCGCGCTGCGCTCGATCGAGGACGCGATACTGGAGAAATGATTGTCACCAACTACATCGGCTTAACTCAGGGCAATTCCCCGGAACAGGGTCTTTTAGCCATAGTTCCGATTTACGAAAACAGCAGTAAACCGACTACTCTGGAATCCCGTCGCCAACTGCTACAAGGATTTGTTCTGGGCGTATTTCGAGGCAAAGATATTTTCCAAACCTCTTTAAAAGGACGCAATACCGAATACCTCAATATTTATCTCGTTAGCGAGGCTCCAGACAAGCAAGAAGCAGCGTCGCTGTTACCCCAAACGGGGAACCCGGTTCTCAAAAATCTGCCTGCTAACGGACAAATTCAGCAATTTGCGGTGCAGTTCCAATCCGCGACCCAACAAGTGCTTCCAGCATCAGCCGCTGTTGACCGAGCCCTGATGCAAAACTGCCCGATTCTGGACAATCCAGGCCCGAAATATACAGCTTGCAGAAGGCGGCTGAAAATTAGTGGCCGCCAGTGGTCTATGTACGTGTCGGCAACGCCGGAAATTCGCAGGATTCGCAAGCACTGGCGCTCTTGGGGAACTCTGACGATGGGGATGCTGTGGACTCTGATTCCGGTGACATATATGCTGACATCTTTGAGCCGCACCGCCCAAATCGAAAAGCTAGCCGGAGAAAGAATTCGCCAAGCCGAACAGTTGCAGGCTGCTTACCTACAGTTGGAACTCGAACAAGCTAAATCCGAGCAATTGCTGCTGAACGTTTTGCCCGCAGCGATCGCCCTGCGTTTGAAGGACAATGAACACAATATCGCCGAAAGTTATGCGGAAGTAACTGTGATGTTTGCCGACATTGTGGGGTTTACAGAGCTTTCGTCGAGAATTTCAGCGACGGCGGTGGTGGAAGTGCTCAACGATATTTTTTCGGCTTTTGACCACTTGGCCGATCGCCACGGTTTGGAGAAAATTAAGACTATTGGTGACGCTTACATGGTTGTTGGCGGTTTGCCTACACCCCGAAAGGATCACGCCGAGGCGGTTGCGAACATGGCGATCGATATGCTGCATGAAATTAGGCTCCTGAGTTTAGAACATTCTGAACCTTTCAGCATTCGGATTGGGATTAGCAGTGGCCCTGTCGTTGCCGGCGTGATCGGCTTAAAAAAGTTTATTTACGACCTCTGGGGCGACACAGTAAATATTGCTTCGCGCATGGAATCTCACGGGATTACCGGCTGCATTCAAGTCACCGCCGAAACTTACGAGATATTAAAAGATAAATATACTTTTCAGAAGCGCGGCGCTATTCAAGTTAAGGGCAAGGGATACATGGTTACTTATTTACTGACTGGGAAAAAAGATTATTGACTCAGCCCAAAAACGGATACAAGCCTCCGAATCCCCGATCAACTAAGACTTGCGATCGCCAAGCTAAGATATGATAAGCTCAAGGTATTCTATCACCCCTGCACCAACTGAGGAAAAACCATGACGACGCTGCTAATTCAAACCGAAAGCGTCCCACTGACGGTCAATTTCCCTGCGATCCAATCGATGACTGTTGAACAGTTCTATGAATTCTGCATAGTTAATCGCGATTTGAGAATTGAGCGTACTGCCAGTGGGGAAGTCATTATCATGTCACCAGCTTTTTCAGATACAGGGAATCGAAACGGTAAGATTTTTCAGCAACTTGCAAACTGGGCAGAAGAAGATGGCACAGGTGAAACGTTTGACTCCAGTGCAGGCTTTACCTTGCCGAATGGAGCAACCCGATCTCCCGATGCCTCATGGATTAAACTAGAGCGCTGGAATGCCTTAACTGAAGAACAAAAAGCCTCATTCGCACCGATTTGTCCAGACTTTGTGATTGAATTGCGGTCTGCTAGTGACACTCTCAAGGGATTGCAAAACAAGATGCAAGAATATATTGAGAACGGTGTATCGCTCGGCTTTTTGCTCGATCGCAAAAACAGAAAAGTCTACATCTACCGTCCCGATCGCGAACCTGAAATCTTAGATAATCCTGAAACAGTCAGCGCAGATCCAGAGTTACCGGGATTTGTCTTGCGGATGGCCAAAATCTGGTGATTTAGAGCATTAAACCATACTCAAAGACATCAATTCATCTGTCATTTCAAAATTAGCCGTCACACTTTGCACGTCGTCCAAATCTTCCAGTGCATCCATTAACTTCAAGAGCGATCGAGCTTTTTCAGGAGTGTCTATTTCCACTGTATTGCTCGGAATCCAGCGAGTTTCCGACTGCAAAACAGCAAAACTTTTTTGTTTCAAAACATCAGCCAAGTGTTCCAAATTAGCCACGCTTGTAAATACCTCTGCACCTTCAGTATCCTCATCAATTAATATCAAATCATAAGATTCGGCAGCCGCCTCTAGCGACGCTTCAAACAATTGTTCCTCATCAATCGGGCCGCGTACAGTACAAACTCCTTTGTTGTCAAACATCCAGCCCACACAACCAGTTTCGCCCAGGTTGCCGCCATTTTTAGTAAAAGCTTCTCGCAAGTCAGCCGCTGTGCGGTTGCGATTGTCTGTCAGCGCTTCAATCAGAATAGCAACCCCGCCAACGCCGTAACCTTCGTAGCGAATAGCTTCTAATTCCGAACTTCCCCCGGCCAAGCCCGCACCTTTGGCGATCGCCCTTTCTATGTTTTCATTAGGAATATCCGCCGCCTTGGCTTTTTCAATAGCCGTCCGCAGTTGAAAATTGCCAGCGGGATCGGGAACTCCGCTGCGGGCCGCGACAATAATTTCGCGAGATATTCTAGCAAAAACCTTGCCTTTAACGGCATCAACTCTAGCTTTTTGGCGTTTAATATTCGCCCACTTACTGTGTCCAGCCATACCGATTTGAGATTTTCGATTTAAAATGTGCGATCGAGATTAAACAATAACACCCAGATTCTCACAGATCAGATTAACGTAGGGTGCGCCCGGTCGCGCACCTTACACACATAGCATAAAATGCGATTTTTCGCACGAATCTCAACTTTAATTAAACCGGATAACGGCTTCAGAGTCAGTCAGGTGAGAAGTATCGCCATTAAGTGCGATCGACCATTCTCCCTCACCCCGCACCACTTTTACCAAACAGCACAGAGAAGCATTAATTTCCGTTTCCGCACCGCCCGCCAGCCCGATCGCAGTGCCTAAAACCGACGCACCGTGACCTACTAATAACATATCTTCGGGAAACTCAGCCGCGAGGCGTTTAGCAGTTTCCCCCGCCCTTTTAAAACAAGCTTCCACGGTTTCGGGATAATTAGCAATAGCGCCTTTGTAGGAAGCATCAATCCGGGGAAAACGCTTGCACAAAGCTTCGACGGACTCAGTTTCCGGCATTTCTGTCATCCATTCAGGATTTAGCCATTCGCACAGTCCCCACTCTAGTTTAATTGACAAATCTAGAGCTTCAGCCGCGTGATTTGCTGTTTGGACAGTTCGCAGAAAAGGGGAAGCAAAAATATGAGAAATTCCTTCACCTTTGAGGCGATTTGCGAGTTGTTTAGCTTGAATGTGACCGTCTTCGGAAAGGTGGGGATCGTAGCGGTGTTCTGCGGTGAGAAACCAGTCCGGGTTAACGAAGTCGATGCGGTTTCCGTGTCGTGCGATCCAGACTGTTTGTTGCATGAGTTGGTTTGAGTTTGGCTTCTTGATGTAATATTATATCAAAGATGCTGATTTGGGATCTTTATGAAATTCGAGTGGGATGAAAACAAGGCTGCGGTAAATTTGTCCAAGCATGGGATCTCATTTGAGGAAGCCAGAACGGTTTTTGACGATCGCCTCTACGTCGATTTCTACGATCCAGATCACTCTGATGAAGAAGATCGCTATATTATTGTTGGAGAGTCCCAGCAAGGTAATTTATTGATAGTGTCGTATACAGAAAGAGCAGATTTTATTCGTTTGATTAGCGCCCGAAAAGTAACACGAGTGGAGCGAGAAGTTTATGAAGAAGGATGAAACAGGGATGGACGATGAGCTGCGGTCGGAATATGATTTGAGTAAGTTGCGTGTAAGAAGGGTAGGATCTGGACGAAAGACCTTTGGTGGTGTAAATATTCGTTTAGAACCGGATGTGGCAGAGATGTTTCCCGATTCTGAAGCAGTAAATGAAGCTCTGCGGTTTTTGATTAGAATTACTAAAGAAAACGTAGTGTCGGAGAAATAAGCTCGTCCCTCTATCCGTGCGGCAGTTTTTTCAAGCATCCACTCTAACATGGATTTAAAAATTATCAAAAATATGCTGAAACTGTGCGTTATCGTGTCCACAACTATTTGACACTGCGCTAAAATTAAATCAGTCACTCTCTATTGTCCAATGGCTCAATCTATAAAGCAACTCCACGCCCAAATTCAAGCCATGCCCAGCGATTCGGTTAAGGCGATCGTGCTTTCATGGCTGAATCAGTCCAACGGTAATCTCAGCGACTTTGAACAATCGCAGAAATTGCCGAGGAAACGGAGGGATATCAGTGGGGAGAAATTGACACAGCAAATGAGTTTCAAACTCTCAGCGAAGAACAAACGATCGCAAACAGTCTCGCAGCCTTGCAAGATTACCAGACAAACAAGACAGGTATTTCGGGCGATCGGGTTAAGCAATGGGCAGATAGTTTAGGAAGCGATCGTTTTGGCTACCTATGCCAAAATAAAGTTAACCATTCATCATAACTTTTATGACTCTTACACTCACCTTACCCCCCCAAATCGAAGCACTGCTGCGCCAACGGGCGGAAAGTACAGGACAAGATATAACCAGCGTTACCCTAGCTGTTATCGCGTTCGGACTTAGCTTTGATGAAAGCGATTTCTTCGAGGCATTAGAAGGGATTCAACGCGGACTTGATGACTTCGATCGGGGTCAGTTTTCTACTCTGGAAGAGTTTGTCGATAGACAAAACCAGAAATACGGACTTTCTTTGGAAGCATGATTTATCGCATTGACTTTTCCAGTACAGCTCAATCTGAAGCTGATGCAGCGTTTCTGAATTTTTCCCAATTCACGACTCCCGATCGCGCTCAAGCATGGTATCAGGGTTTGATTAAAGCGATTTCCTCACTGAAAGAAATGCCGCGTCGTTGTGTTTTAGCCCGTGAAAACGCGTTTTTCAGCCAAGAGATTCGCCAGCTTCTGTATGGAAGTGGTAAAACCACGTATCGCATACTCTTCACTATTTTTGACGATCAACCCATACCAACGGTGAGGATTATCCACATTCGCCATGCAGTCCAGCGTGCGATTGGCGAACCCCAAGATGAGGCATGACCTTATGCTTAGCTTATCTAATTTTTTTGAAATAAGCGATCGCAAATTGCCATGCCCTCCGCAGCCGCGAATTACATTCGCCCCCTAACTCGCAGCATCTTATTCCCGCCTTTTTGAAACTCGTAGGGAGCCTCTTGAATTTCTACACTAAAACTTCTCTTTTTCAATTCTGTGAGAATCGGATTTAAGTGATCGGATTCCTCGCCGCTAAAACTCTGCAATAGAGGGAATACTCGGACTTCCCTCGCAACCCGACACATTTCTGTAATTGCTGACCGATGAAAATCTTCCGAAAGCAGGTGAGAATAAGCAAATAAGAAATGGCTGCACAAAGCTAAATCGAATTGACCGTTCTCGAAAGGCAAAACTGGCAGCTCAGCATTCAGGTAGCGGCCTTGCTGCAAGCCTGATGGAAAATCTTCTAAAAATTCCTGCATCGCCTTCATTCGCACTTCGCCTAGCTGGTACGGCGATTCAAAATTGTTCCACAGGTAGCCGTCTAAATTGGCTTTAACACCGTCAATCACAGTTTGATATGTTTCTTGGATGCGATCGCCAATTTCCACCGCAGTAAACTGATAAACTGGATCGCAAGAAATTACCTTTTTACCTTGGCGAGTCATTTCGGCATTGAAACTCGCCGGGCCGCCTGCACAATCAAGAATTGCTAGCTTGAGGTCACTTGAGGTCAAGCTAAACATTCCTATGTATTCATCCAAGCAGCGCCCCCAGGGAATTACTTTATCCAATTTTAGTGACACTTGTCTTTGTCCTGCAGAGAGAATTATTTAACATTTTACCTCAAATTAGGGTGGTTTTTTCCTATCTCCTTTCTGTGGCGGGTTGATTTGTATCGCGAGTTATGTATGAAGAATTTTGCTCAAACGAGAGCCTAATCATGAGAACAGTTGGCGGGCTTTACACTTTCTTTACAAAAAAGGGGCAAAATAGTTAAGTGCGATCGCACAATTTTTATGCTTCCACCTGTGGATTTTGCAGCGAAGCGAGGCTACACTGGACAGCAGGGAAAATAAACTAAAATCAACTAGCTAAATTGCTCTTGTTCATTGCCAGGCGGCAACCAGGGAAGAAAGATGAAACATACCGTTCAAACCGCTACAAGTCTGAGTTTGTCAGCACTCCTGGTGCTATTGAGTTCTCTGCCCAGTAGAGCTCAGTTGCCTGCCGTCAGAAATCCTGCGCCTGCTAGGAACCCAAACCAACCGAGAGTACCGCCGCCACCTCCGGGTTCGAGTTTGCCGCCGATCGGCAATTCTGGTTCGCTGACACAAGAAGCAGCTTATACTTTAGGGTCGGGCGATCGCATTGCTTTAGAGATATTCGGCGTCCCTGAATTCAGCAAGGAATATCAAGTGTTAGTTGACGGGACGCTCAATTTGCCAATCATTCGTAGCGTCTCAATTCAAGGGTTGACGCTGGAACAAGCCGCTAACGTAATTACCAGGCGATACGAACCCTTCATCAATGTTCCCGTTGTTACCGTGACTCTGATGGTCGCTCGCCCCCTAAATATAGGTCTTGCGGGTGAAATTACTCGTCCGGGTTCCTACAAGATTAATCCCACTAGAGAAGGAGGAGGAGTAAAATTCCCAACTTTGATGGAAATGCTGCAACTTGCACAAGGGGTGACATCAGCAGGAGATATGCGAAATGTTCAAATTCGCCGTCCCCGTAGAGGCGGGCCGGAGCAAGTTACTAATGTTGATTTGCAGGATTTTTTAGACACGGGAAATTTGCGTCAAGATGTCACCATTCGAGATGGAGATACAATTTTTGTACCGACAGCAAGTGCCCTCAATACTCAAGAAGTTCGTCAAAGAGCCAGTGCTAATTTTTCCGCTGATATTACTAAACCAATTGGGGTAGTAATTGTCGGGGAAGTAAACCGGCCGGGGCCTTATACTGTATTTGCTTCGGATGTGCGATCGAGCAACCAACAAACCGAGTTGAGTTTTGTATCTATCGACCAACAGCAAGGAGCAGTTGTGGGCTTACCAACAATAACTAGAGCACTGAAAATTGCTGGTGGTATCACTACAGAAGCTGACATTCGCCGCGTGCAAATCCGCCGCCGAGTCAGAGGTAGCAATGAACAAACTATCATGGTAAATCTGTGGGATTTGCTGCAAAAAGGCGACGCAACTCAAGATATTTTGCTGCAAGAAGGAGATAGCGTAATTATCCCGACAGCAGCTACTGTAGACTTAGCTGAAGTTTCTCAAGTCGCAAATAGCAGTTTTTCTCCAAACGCGATTAGCATCAATATTGTAGGAGAAGTAATTAGACCTGGGGCTTTGCAGGTGCGGCCTAGTACATCCCTGCACCAAGCTTTACTGACGGCAGGCAGTTTCAATCAATTGCGGGCTAAAAAAGACAAGGTAGAACTATTGCGATTGAACCCCAACGGTACTGTTTCTCGCCGCACGATCGAGGTGGATTTTGCTCAAGGGTTGAATCCTAATAATAACCCCACTCTCCGCAACGACGATGTGATTCTGGTAGCGCGATCGGGCTATGCTAGGGTAGCAGACAATATCAACAGTTTCGTGCAGCCGATCGCCGGAGTGGCAACTGGGATCAGCGCTGTTAGCGGCGTTTTTACTGGGTTTCAAGCAACTATCAACGCTTTTGAAAACTTATTTTTGGGAGGGGATTTCGAGCGGCGAAATCAGATCAGACAGCTTCGCGAACAACGTCAAGACAGACAAGAGCAACGTGAAGACCGGTTGCTAGAAAGAGAGCAACAACGTCAAGATAGATTGGAACAAGCAGAAGACAGAAGACTGCAACTTGAAGACAGAAGACTGCAGCTTGAAGACAGACAGCGGCAAATAGATCTTGAGAATCGGCAAATTCAAATCCAGGAGCAGCAACTTCTGCTCGATAATCAGCAGCAGCAAATGCAGCCACAGCAAATTCAGCCAACTACTCCTTGATCAGACTCGGGCGTTGAAAGTTAGCCACCCTCTTTATGAATCGGCGGTTGAAACCGCTGCATAGAGTCAAACGAAGTCCACGTGGACTAAGAAATAAAGAGGGTATTAAACCCGGATTTGCTATTACATCGCACATCCAAAATCTACGGCAAACTTCCTAGGCGTTGCTGATTTACGGTATGAAACGCTAAATATGACCGTCATAGAAACGAGTATCCACAAAGCTTTTGGATTTTAAAGTTATTTTTTTCATACCCTGATTAAGCAATGCCACTTTGAGATTGCTTCACTGAGTTCGTTGGGCGACAGAAATACGTTACTTTTGCGTAAGTCCTGTAATCCTAACAATTCGAGCCTTGAAAGCTATAAGTTGCTACATCAAAGGTAAAGGTTCGATGGACATTGTTCCCCTTTGTCCATGTCCCAAACTACATCTATCATGAGAAAATTTTTGTATTCGGGAAAATTAATCAACCTTTTGCCTGCAACAACTGCGACTGCAAAACCTGATTTAATTTGCCGCTGCGAAACCCCTCCAAATCCAAAGTCGCGTACACAAAACCAAACTCCTGAAACACCGCCACCAATGCAGGCAAATCCGTATTTAGCACAAACTCCTGAATCTCCTCTGCGGGTAACTCAATGCGCGCCGTATCTCCGTCCGATCGCACTCGCAAATTTTTCAGTCCCAACTGTCGCAAATACCGTTCAGCGCGCCCCACTCTTTGCAACTTTCCCACGGTGATTTCTTCGCCGTATGGAAAGCGCGAACTAAGACAAGGTTGAGCCGGTTTGTCCCACCAAGGCAAACCCAATTCTTTTGCCAACTGCCGCACTTCCAATTTAGTCATGCCTACTTCTGCTAAAGGCGATCGCGCGCCGCGTTCCTTTGCAGCCTGAATTCCGGGACGGTAATCCTTCAAATCGTCACCATTAACCCCATCAACCACATAAGGATAACCCTTTGCTAGTGCTAGGGGTTTCAAAGTATCGTGCAGTTCGCTTTTGCAGAAATAGCAGCGGTTAACCGGGTTAGAAGTGTAATTTGGATTTGCCATTTCCTGAGTTTCTACTTCCTGGTGGGCAATCCCAATTTCTGCTGCTTGAATCCGTGCATCTTCTAAATCTTCGGGCAGTAAAGACGGGGAAACAGCCGTCACTGCCAAAGCGCGATCGCCCAACACATCAAAAGCGATTTTTGCCACCAAAGTGCTGTCAATTCCGCCGGAGTAGGCAATCAAAGCCCGTTCCATTTGTGCGAAAATATTTTTTAATTCTTCGAGTTTTTCTACTAACATGATTTCAACTTTTATTACTGCTATTCTGGATCGATACCGAGGGCTGCCAATCGACCCAAAAGCTCTTGATTTCGCTGTCTTTCCTGTTCCAGCAGCGTTTCGGCTAACTCTTTGTCTTGCTGTTGGCGATCGGCCCGCTGGCGTTCATTTTCTGCCCTTTCTTCCGGCCACAACAGCAGTTCTCCGCCCGCCGTCCACCAGCGCAGCCAATATCCCGTTCTACCTTCGCGAGTGCCCTGCCAAACGCCCAAAAATAGATTTAATCCAGGTATTAAATAACGGCTGTTTTCATCAGGATTTTGATTGTCATAACGGTCTGATTCTAGCGCATAAACTTCTATGCTGCCTGTATGCGGTCGAAAAATGACATAGCGAGGAACTTTGATTACTTGTTCGTAAAAAAAACACTTACCGATTTCTTCTGTGTGTTCAACAGAGTATTCATCGCCGTAAGTAGCTGAGAGAAATTTCATCACTACAAAAGGCACTGTTCCTTCGGTATGAGGCGTGTAACTGCGGCGGGGATAGTTGTGGGGCCAAGGTTGAACCGGCTGGACGTACATCCAGTCTGGGGCTTTGCAAATAGTGCGATCGTCCACAGCAGCACACAAAGCAAAATTAGAAACTATTAGTGCGTCTTGCATTAGTTCCGGGGAATCCACTATAGACTGGCGCAAACCGTTAGCTAGCAAGGGATGGTCTATATCGTCTACAGGGTCGTCTGGTAGGATGAAATCATCGGGTAGCAGCGGCCAAGTAATCTTGAGCTGCGATATCGGTTTGTGAATTATAGTAGTCATAAGTCACCTCATTTTACCAATAAAAATTTTAGTTTTAGTCGAAATTGGCGATCGATAACCTTCTCTATATCTTAGCGTGCTAATTCGATAATAAAATTTGTTTGTAGTGAGGACTTTAGTCTTCCCTACAAACAATTACCCTGAAGGTGCGGAATGCGCCTTTTAAAATTCCCGGCGGGAAAATATGGCGATCGCAATTGACAGCAGCAGCACCACATACAGCAAACCGTAGCCAGCATCTGTAATCAAACCCGCTAAGTAAGGAACTTGTCCGTAAACAGCATCATTTCTCAAATTGAATCTGGCTAAATCCGGCAAAACCAGATAAAGTCCCATCATCAATTGTTCAAGGCCAGGATTTTTAGTTAACTTGCCCAAAGCCACTAAATCCCGCGTCGAATGTCCCATCAAATAAACGCCAAATGTCAGTAAAGTTGCCAGCAGCGAACTGCTAAAAACCCCAAATAAAATCCCGACACCAGCCATCAGACACAGCTCAAACCAGATAAACAGCGAAGCGATTAAAATGCTTTCCAAAGGGAAAGGAATCCGGCTCAAACTCAGAATAGCCAGATAGATAACAGTCATTGCTGTTACAAGCACCGCCAGCACCGCCGACAGTCCTAAGTGCTTGCCCACAATTAACTCAGCCCGACTTATCGGCTTAGCAACTAACAGGTAAACAGTACGTTTTTCAATTTCTTTGTTGACCAGTCCGGTAGCCACAAAGACTGTGGCAATTAAACCGAGAATGCTCATAGCAGCCAAACCGACATCTAAAATAATTTTCTTCTCGGTTGTCGCCGCCAATTCCGGTATCAACCGTACCGAGGCGCCCATCAACAGAGCAAAAATAATAATTAAGTAAAGGATGCGATCGCGAATTACTTCCCAAAATACATTGGTCGCGACTGTCAAGATTCTTCTCAAATTCATCTAGTTATTAACCCACTGGAAACTTTCGCCATACTTTAGTGTCAGGAAGAAGGAAGAAGGAAGAAGGAAGAAGGAAGAAGGAAGAAGGAAGAGGGAAGAAAGAGGATTTTTTCCATCTCAGACTCTCAGACTCTCCCACTTTCAGACTCTCCCACTCTCCCGCTATACCGATCGCAATTAGTTAACAGAGACAGAATCAAACTTGACTGTCCCCCGCCGTTCCATCTTTTTTCTGTCCGGGTTGAGAGCGTTTGATGGCATCGCAGGTTACAGTCGCCCTATTGGCTATCTCGAACACCTCGCAAGATTTCGTAAACGAATATATTTCCGGTCTAAAAACCAATCCCAGCCAAGTTGCCTGCATCTCTAACTGATAGCGGGACTCTCCTTGGACGATCGCAGTTTTGACATCCCACCTCGCATCTTCTGCGACTACCCCAGTTGTTTTTAACGCTTGATTCCGCAGAAAAAATCGCTCGTTGTCAATATCTATTAACATTTGCTCTACTTGCGCCCACGGTTTTGTGCGGGCTTCATTTCGCAGGTATCGCTCCATTTCATTGAGGATAACAACTCCTCGGGAGCGATTAATAGTTGGCCGTTGAAATGTCACCACATAATCGCTTTGCCTTAAATCCTGAGATAAAACGCTCGGATACTGTTGTATCCAACCTTGAATTAAAAAGTGAAAAGCAAACCAACAGGAAAACAGCATGTGAACTAGAGTAATCATCAAAAACTGAGGGCGCACCAACGACCTGATACCTTCCCGTTTTGACTCGCTCTTCCAAATCTCTATTGTAGCAAGAACTGCTACTGCTATCAGTGGGCCAGCTATCCATGCTATTTCCTTCCTATCCGACGGCAATCTTATCAGTAACCACAAGCCAATTAAGATGCTTGTCACCCACGGACTCAGACTTACTCCTTTAATCACAAAAGGTTGCTGGCTGGTCAGCAAACCCATTGAAAGTGTAAAAAATAACCAACTCATATCAAAAAGCAGAGTTCTCGTCCGCCAGTCAGTGACTGCCGCCACTGTCAGCAAAGCTAAAAAGATGCTGAGTAGTAAAGGAGTCTTCCAGTGAACAACTTTAGGCGGAATCATCGCCTTTTGGATTTTTTTATTGGTTTCCCAAAGGTTGTTCGTCAGCTTAGTGAGTTGCTGAGTGGCATCAAAAAATTGCTTCATCATAAATTTCAATAGACGCTTTGCAAAAACAACACGGTTAAAATAACGAGATTGCTAACAGTGTGGGCGATTAAAATTCCCCCAAACTGGGTAGTTACTTGAAAAGTTTTTTGGGGAGGACGGCGGGTGAGGGTTGGAGGCCCTAAAAACTGAGGTTTGGAAGCTTTTTTATTGCCGGAAACCATGTTGTCTATGAATTCTAATCCCTGCCATTTAGCTACAAATGTTACTGCTAATACTGAGAGTGCTATCATAGTTATTGGAGCGTAAACATTATCCCCACGTCCTAATAAAATATAACCGATAAGCTGTTCCCGCAATTCTTTGCTAAGAACGCTTTCAATGCCGAAGAAAACTAACCAGCCTACGCAAGTGCAAGATAGATTGAGGATGGCTGTATATTCAATGCTGGTTTTGGGGCCGAGTTTAAGTAGTTTTTGCAAAAACCACGATTCAATCGCGATCGCCAAAAACATAATTAAAATTTGTACCAAAACAGTCCGAAATGGGAAAACACTCGCAATCATAAGCCTTTAGGTATATCAGTCCGTGTTAAATTTTAATTGTACAGCACAAACGGAATAATCTTAACCGGAGGTTTGAACCCCTGATTGCGTTAGATCGTTGCTTAAAAGATTGGGGGTTAGAACTTATCGTATAATCTGTTGAGATCCGCCAACAGAATGGAAAAATTAAACATTCAAGGCGCGCGATCGAATACCCACCCCGCTACAGACTCAAATAACTGCTGATTATGGTAAGGAATGGCATTGGTATTCGGACAGCCTCATCCCGCTCGGAACGCGCCGCGGGTCAGATTCACGTCTACGACGGCGCTGGTAAAGGCAAGTCTCAGGCAGCTTTGGGAGTAGTGTTGCGCTCGATCGGGCTGGGTATCAATTCTGACTCGCCCACGCGAGTCTTGTTGCTGCGCTTTCTCAAAGGCCCCGGCCGCTCCTACGACGAAGACGGGGCAATAGAAGCCTTGCAACGGGCATTTCCGCACTTGATCGACCAAGTGCGAACCGGCAGAGCCGAATATTTTGGGGCCGAAGCAATCACCCGCTTCGATCGTGCAGAAGCTCAGCGCGGCTGGGATATCGCCAAAGGAGCGATCGCCAGCGAGCTCTATTCCGTCGTGGTACTAGACGAACTAAACCCCGTATTGGACTTGGGTTTGCTGCCAGTTGACGAAGTAGTCCAAACCCTCAAAAACAAACCAGAATATTTAGAAGTCATCGCCACAGGCCGAGCGGCCCCGGAAGCTTTGCTGGAGATTGCCGACTTACACTCAGAAATGAAGCCCCACTATCACCCCGCAGCGGCAGATCATCATATTTCCGGTATCGAAATATACACTGGAGCGGGGAAAGGCAAGTCTACGAGCGCTTTGGGCAAAGCTTTGCAGGCAATAGGTAGGGGTATCAGTCAAGACCAATCTCACCGGGTGTTAATCGTGCAATGGCTCAAAGGTGGCAGCGGTTATACAGAAGATGCGGCGATCGCAGCTTTGCGGCAAAGCTACCCACAGCTAGTAGATCACCAGCGGTGCGGCCGAGATGCTATAGTTTGGCGGGGGCAACAGCAAGAGCTAGACTGCATCGAAGCAGAACGCGGCTGGGAAATCGCCAAATGTGCGATCGCCAGCGGCTGGTACAAAACGATTATTCTCGACGAACTCAATCCCACAGTAGACTTAGAACTGCTGCCGGTAGAGCCGATCGTCGAAGCCCTGCTACGCAAGCCGCGGGATACAGAAATTATTATCACCGGGCGCTGCCACAAACCCCACGCTTACTTTGACTTGGCAAGCGTACACTCCGAGGTATACTGTCACAAACACTACGGCGATCGGGGCGTAGAACTAAAGCGGGGCGTAGACTTTTAAAGCCCGGAGCGGTACCCAGTTCAATCCCGGCCAGAATTATTAAATGACGGCCCTGCCTGGAAAACCGGAAATTGCCACAAAGCCTTGTTACCAAGTAACAAATCTCCCAATTTTCCTTGTCTTCCCGATCACCCAGATCTGCCTTTTTTAATCTTTAATTTCCTCCCCCGGACGCGATCCCCGACCGCCAACCCAGAATGGAACATTAAGAATATGAGCCGCGTCTTGTAGAGCGTGAGCACCTGAAACAGTGCACCAGGATTATTAAAGGGTGAAGACTTTGAAAATAAAAGCTTACAAGCAAAAAATCCGCGAGGGAGAAAGTCTAGACAGGGTTAACGCCAGTAGGCTAGACTTGCGGCTGGCAAACAGGTTAAACTACAGCGGAATCCAAACATTCGGTGTTCTAGGCAGTGTCTGTAGTCGCACCAGCGATGACCAACAAGTAGAGGAGTGAAGCTTTATGACAACGTTAGATGACAACCCTAATCAACTAGATTTAAACCTTCCGGGGCTAGGCCCGGATACAGTATTCGCCGGAGCAGGGGCGGATTTCGTTAGAACTTCCACCCTGGGCGGCAGCTTAATATTTGGCCAAGCCGATAACGATACTCTGATTTCAGTTGGCCCGAACGATACCATATACGGCGGCGAGGACGAAGATTCAATCAGATCTCAGCGGACTCCGGCTTTGCTGTTTGGCGACGCAGGCAATGACACCATAGTCGCTGAAGCCCGCGCTAGCCTGTACGGCGGTTTGGGAGAAGACTTCCTCCAAGGTACTGTCGAAGCTAACCTCATGTTTGGTAATGAGGGCGAAGATACGATGCTGGGAGGGGCGCAGAGAAGAGACTCCCTCTACGGCGGTAAGGGCAATGACGCGATCGGCTTCTTCATCGCAGGCGGTGGCAACAACCTCTCTTTACCTGGTGGCTTGGCTATTGGCTTCGCTGGCAATGAAGGCAGCAACTACTTGCGGGGTGATTTGGGCGACGACTTGGTTGTAGGTATCAATGTAAGAGACAGTCTCTTTGGCGGTAAAGACAAGGACACCCTAATAGGTGTGGCCAGCAGCAGCTACCTGTCCGGCGATCTAGACGACGACATCTTATTCATTACCAACAGTACCCAAACCGTCTCATTTTTTGGCTCCTCGGTCAACATCGCTGTCGGCGTTGAGAGAACCACCTTGCTTGGCGGTGCGGGGAACGATATTCTATCTGGGGGTTACGGCGGCGATGCTAACAGCGGCAAAAACTTCTTAGACGGCGGTGACGACAACGACACCATAACTGTTTATGCCTCTCAGGATACCGCTCTTGGAGGTGCCGGCAATGACTTCATTACATCGTCTACGGCTACGATACCCGGAGTGTTGAGTTCAGGCGGTCGGAGCTTGCTCGACGGCGGGACGGGCAACGACACGATCGTTGCAGCTTTTGCGACTGATACAATGATCGGCGGCGAAGGCAACGACAGCCTGAGCGGTACCTTTACTAACGCAGCCGGTGGAGATGGCAACGATACTATCAATGCTACCAAGGCCATTTTTGCTGGTACTGGTACTGCTTTGATTACTCTAGAGGGCGGGCTGGGCAACGATTCCTTAATTGGCTACACCAATCCTACTACTGGCATCGGCAGCAGCTTCACTGTCACCAACCTCATGAACGGTGGCGAGGGAAGTGACACCATTATCTTTGGTACCGCGCGCGATCGCCTGATTGGCAACGTTGCGGGTAACGACTTCATCTCCTACGCTAGCGGCGTCAGCTTTGCCGGTCTTACAGCGCCAAACGTGATTACTGATAACTTAGGCAGCAACTTCATTATTGGTGGCAACGGCACTGATGTGATCACTACTGGTAACGGGGATGACATCCTGTTCGGCGACTCATTCAATGCTACCGACTCCCTCGGAGGAGCCGGAGACGATACCTTAAATTCCGGCGCCGGAAACGACACCATGCTGGGCGGCTTTGGTAACGACTATTTGATCGGGGGTGACGGTAACGACTCTCTCGGCGGCGGGCCTGGTGCTGACACCCTGATTGGCGGATCGGGTAATGACAGCTTCTACTACAACAACTTCGGCGAGGGCGCCGTGGGTACTAACGTAGACCAAATCGGCGATTTTACGGTCAGCCAAGACAAGTTTGTCTTGCAGTTCAACGGCTTCAACGGCTTGAATGCAGCACCGAATAGTAATCAACCTGCTTTTGAGCAATTCTTGCAGATTAACTCGGCTTACAACAACACGGGGAATCCTCTGGGGTCTGCGTCAAGCTCGTTAATCTTCTACGAAATTAATACTGGCCGTCTAGGATACGACCCAGACGGTGCTGGCGGAAACGCGGGCGTGACGCTGGCAATCTTGAACAATAACCCGCGCATCAGTGCTTCTGATATTGTGCTGATTTAATTGAGACTGGAAAAGGATGCGGGAGGTTTTGAAACAGCCGCCCCACCAATTCTAAAAATTTGATCTGCTTTATTTCGAGCTGGGGATATCAATCCCTAGCTTTTTTATTGGCATGGGGCCTGGGGAATTGGGCCCAAAAGTAGAATCTGTAGGGGCGGGTTCACCGATAAATTTTGCCACCCACCAATAATCTTGATAAACCCGCCCCCACCCAACGAATAACCCCGATCGACCATAGTCGCCCAACCGTTAAATTTAATTAATGGGGAATTGAGCCTTTATAGCATGGGGAATTGAGCCGAAAAGTAGAATCTGTAGGGGCGGGTTCACCTATGAATTTTGCCACCCATCAATAATCTCGATAAACCCGCCCCCCAACTCAAAGACGATACCAGTCAAAAAGTGAGGTAAAAACAATGAAAACAATTAAAGACCTAGATATTGTTGCTTTAACTGAAGATTTAGAAGCAACCCATTTTGAAACAAAACAAATCATTAAATTATATAAAGGACAAGTAGGAACAGTTGTGATGGAATTTGATGGCAGTGCTTTTGAAGTAGAATTTTCTCATCAAGATGGCACAACTTATGCAATGGAAACAATTCCAGCCACAAAATTAATGCTTTTGCATTATGAATTACTAGAATCTATAGGGGCGGTTCGCCGATGAATTTTGCCACGCACCAATAATGTTGATAAACCCGTTCCCGCCCAACAAAGAACCCCGATTAAGCATCGTCGCTCAACCGTTAAATTCAATTAATTCGGAATTTTGGGCTGGGTGGGGCGGGTTTATGAGATGGTTAGTTTTGGGCAATTATGGTTGGTAAAACCCGCTCATACATATTGGTACAAATGATTTAGGCTGATTATAAAAAAAATCCCGCAAACGATATGTTTGCGGGATTTAGTAGGCAGGAAACTTATAGCGAATACTGTTACTAAGCTCGGTCTACAATCTCTTTTGCTTTATCTTTGAGGTCTTCTTTCAGGTGTATTGCTGATGCTTGGTCCTGCTTGGCTTGACCTTCTAATTTATCTTTCTGATTGCCTGTAACTTCGCTAACAGCTTCTTGGATTTTGCCTTCAATATTCTTCGCTGTTGCTTCGACTCTATTTTCAATGCTCATAATTTTATATTCTAACTCTACAACTACTAATATATGATTTTAAAGTTGAGTCTGTATCTCTCTTTAGATAGATTTGTTATTACCTTTATTTCTCAGTTACAGGTTCGATTGGAATTTCCACAAATTTGTTTCGGGAGGAAAAACCGGATTGAATGCCGATCGCAGATTTCGGCACTTTAAACTTTTTAGCCAACAGCATGATTAATTCTTGATTTGCTTTACCATCAACGGGCGGGGACTTGAGATGTACTGTGAGGCTGCCGTCGGGTTGTTCTGCGATGCTTTGCTGTTTGGAATTCGGTTTAACTTTGACTGTGAAAATAGTCATACTTCGACTTTCTCTGAATGTTCGATCTTCGTTCCCAAAACTTTCAGAAATTCAGCCAGCCAGTTAGGATGTGCTGGCCACGCGGGGGCTGTAATTAAGTTGCCATCGACTACGGCTTCGGTAACGGGAACTTCTGTATATTTGCCGCCGGCCCGGAGTACGTCGGGGCTGCAAGCGGGGTATGCGGTGCAGCGTTTGCCTTCGAGTACGCCTGCTGCAGTTAGAACTTGCAAGCCGTGACAAATAGATGCGATCGGCTTTTTGCTGTTGGCAAAGTAGCGGGTAATTTGCAGGACTTGTTCGTTGAGGCGGATGTATTCTGGGGCGCGTCCTCCGGGGATCATCAAAGCATCGTAGTCGGCCGGGTTGATTTCGTCAAAAGTGGCATTTAAAGTGAAGTTGTGACCGGGTTTTTCGCTGTAAGTTTGATCGCCTTCAAAGTCGTGAATTGCGGTGCGAATTGTTTGGCCTGCAGCTTTTTCCGGGCAGACGGCGTGGACGGTGTGACCTACCATTTGCAGTGCTTGGAAGGGAACCATTACTTCGTAGTCTTCTACAAAGTCGCCGACTAACATTAATATTTTTTTACCTGTCATGTTGACAACTCCTGTTATTTTGATTGGGTTAAATAGGATTATAAAAAATGCGGGGCAGTTAAAAAGCCTGCCCCGCAAGCTATTCTGGAATCTAGAAACCGTTGCGTCCCCAAATGACCATTGAAATTGAGAAGGAGAACAGAACTAGCACCGAAACCCAACCGAGTGACAAAATATCCATAGCTATTTATTGAACAAACTGTACAAAGTGACTTCAACCCTTATGATAAGTCAATTTGAGCCATTTTTGAAATGAGGGCGCTGTGAAGGATTCGTCAAATTTTAGTGCGGCTGAACGGGTAGAATCTTTGAAGGCAGGGAGTGTTGCTGCTTTTTCTTGTTTGCTGGCTTTTGGGGCGATCGCCCTTGGTAATAGCTTAATTCTAGCGGATAGGTTGGATTCTCTGGCGAGTTTGCAGGTAAGGGAATTTGACCTAAATTTTGCCTTGAGAGGGACGATCGCACTTTTGGGCGGTTTTTTGTTCGGCGTGACTTACCGCTATGCGATTCGCCGAGATGTTAACCCGCAGCTTAAATCGGGCGTGGTGTTGGCTTTTGGGTTGGTGCGGGCTTTTGGACAGTGGGATGCGGGATTGTTTTTTGATGCCGGACTTTCTTTTGAGGCGGGCAAGATGCCCGCCCTACAGGAGTTATTGCCGTTTGCGGTTCGCGGTGTCGAGAGTGTAGTATTGTTTGCGATCGCGGGTTTGGTTTTGGATTGGGCGATCGGGCGATCGTGGATTAAGCCTTTCGATTCTTGAAATTTGCCCTGGGAGTGGGGGCGGGTTTACGAGATGATCCGTCTTAGGCCGAGATTGTTGGTAAAACCCGCCCCTCCAGGTTTAATACCTCAAATTCTGGATTGCCATAAACCATCTGTTTATCTACCGCCGACAAAACTTTATTGTTAGCAGCCTCAGAAACTAAACACTGACAAACTAGCTGCGCTACATCTGCCCGGTGGATCGTTCCAGAAACTCGACAATCTTCTGTTAAAATACCGTTGCCTGTTGCAGGTTCCGATTTGAGTCCGCCGGGACGAATCACTGTATAAATCATCCCGCTGGCTATCAAATGATTTTCGGCTTTTTCCTTTTCAATTAACACCGGGCGCAAAGTTTCTAAAGCTTGGGGCGGCAAAGCAGCGGCACTGTTACCGCTACCGATCGATGAAACTAAAATAAATTTTTGCACGCCTGCTTTGACAGCCGCATCAATCAAGTTTTTGTTGCCCAAATAATCGGCTCTTTCCCTATCTTTGGGCAAGCCGCCAATTGTGCTGATTACGGCATGAATTGGCTCACCGCCAGCCATCGCCGCTTCCATAGCTGCTGCATCCAAAGCATCGCCAGTCACGACTTTGATGCCCATTGCTTCTAATTCGGTGCTGGTTGCGGGCGATCGCAAAAGTGCAGTTACTTGCATATTTTGTGCTAGCAGACATTTCGCGATTTCTAAGCCGACTCCTCGACTAGCACCAGCTAAAAAAATGTGGAATTTCTCTGTCATATCAATTTTGATTTAAGGCGTTCACAAATTGGTTTTTTTGAATATAGATTATACAACAATCCTCTGTCAATTGGTGAATGAGTTTTTTTATTTAACCGCAGAGGGCGCAGAGGGCGCAGAGGGGAATGATTGGCACTTACCGATTGCCTATTTCCAATTTACGTTAGATTTTTTTGCCCACCATTACTACCCAAGATTGAGCTTCGCGGGGTAAGCCGGGTGGGCGATAGTAGTGATTGACAATTGCAAATCCTGTTTGTTCTAAACAAGGCGCTAAAGTATGATATTCCCATCCGGCAGTATAGCGTTTTCCCGTTGGTCTCTCGTCGTATCCTTCCCAATTTCCCCGACACATTGACATGACAATTGCACCGTTAACAACTAAGGCTTTGTGCAAATCTTGCAGCACTTTCACCATCTCGTCGCTGGGAACGTGAATCAGGGAAGCATTGGCAAAAATACCGTCAAATTCGGCTTTTGGCAAGTCGAGATTCAGAAAAGATTGTTGCCAAACTTCGCATCCCGATAACTTCTTTGCTATTTCTACAAAAGCTGGAGTTGCATCTAAGCCTACAACTGTGTGTCCTTGGCTCTTGAAGGCTACTAAATCTCGTCCCGGCCCGCATCCTATATCGAGAATTTTACCGGGATTGCGGGGCATGGCAGCCGTCAATGCGGATCGATTTTGGGATACGTCGTGATGCCAAGTTCCTTCTCGGAAAGATTCGGCAGTTAGCTGGTATTCTGCGATCGTAATTTCTTCGCGTTTGTCCACAATTTCCCCCTCTTGTATGATTTTAGATTTTAGATTTTAGATTTTAGATTGAAGAATGTCAACCGTAGAATAAGGGTTTATGGCTACAATCTAAGAACTTGCTGCTGACGCATTTGCTACCTCAGAAACCCGGTTTCTATCCGCCCATGCGTAAGCGTGAAGTAGAGATATTGGGTAGGGACACGGCACGGCCGTGTCCTACTCTATTTCATCCGATTGAAAACTACTATAATTGTTAAACAACCAGGGTTTTTTGTTCGGATTTGGTAACTGCTGAATCAACTTCTAAGAGAGAACCTTCGGGGGATTCGATCGCAAATCCTGCATCTCGAATCATATCCCAATCTTGATTGGCGCTTTGTCCGGGAGTAGTCAGATAATCGCCCACAAAAATAGAATTAGCTGCGTAGAGTCCCAGGGGTTGTAAGGAACGCAAATGCACTTCCCGTCCCCCAGCAATCCGAATTTCTTGACTGGGAAGCAAAAATCGGAACAAACAGAGAATTCGCAAACATTGGCGGGGAGTTAACCTGTTCACATCTGCAAATGGCGTACCGGGAATCGGAATGAAAAAGTTGACCGGCACGCTAGTAACGCCCAACTTGCGAAGCGAAAGCGCTAAATCGATCGCATCATCATCCGATTCGCCCATCCCCAAAATTCCGCCGGAACAAGTTGTGATTCCCGCTGCTTTTACGTGTTCGACGGTTTCCACCCGATCGCCAAAAGTGTGAGTCGTGCAAATGTCGGTGTGATATGATTCGGAAGTATTGAGATTGTGATTTACGCGATCGACTCCAGCCTTTGCCAAACGGTGAGTTTGCTCCTCGCTCAACAATCCCAAACAAGCGCAGATTTTCAGGTTATAATTTGCCTTCACAGTCTCAACAGCATCCAAAACGCGATCGAAAGTAGATGCGCTAGGTTGGCGGCCAGAAATCACCAAACAAAACGTACCAGCTTTTAAATCTGCTGCGCGTTGGGCGGCATCCAGAATTTTCTCCTTAGCTAAAAGCGGATATTTCTCAATTTCCGCAGTCGAAATTTTTGACTGAGAACAATAATGGCAATCTTCAGGACAAAGGCCACTTTGAGCATTTAACAAATAGTGCAGCCTGACTCGGTTTCCCCAGTAGTGGCGGCGCACCCGATAAGCTGCATTTAGTTGTTCCAGCAAAACCTCATCCGGTGCGCGCAATACGGCTAAAGATTGCTCGCGAGAGAGACATTTGCCCGCCAGCGCGTCGTCAGCCAAATCGTTCCAATTGGGTAAATTCATTACTAAAATTAAAGGGTTTACAGAGTATCCAAAACCTGACGAATCACCCGATAAATCGATTCTAGTTCATCAGGAGAAATGCAGTAGGGAGGCATCAAGTAAAGCGTATTTCCCAAGGGGCGGAGCAAAAACCCCGCTTCGAGAAATCTGGCTTTCAATACAGGAGCAATGTCATTAAAATAACCGGAAACGCTTTCGGTTTTCACATCCATTGCTGCGATGGTGCCACAAGTCCGAATCCGTTCTAGTTTAGGATGATTTCTCAGCCATTGATTCAGATATTTGTGGTGCAGTTTTTCCATCCCTTGATAAACATTTGGGTTTTGCTCCAAAAGCTCCAAAGATGCTACACCCACCGCACAAGCTAACGGATTTCCGGTGTAAGAATGACCGTGATAAAAAGCTTTGTCCGATTCATCTCGCCAGAAAGCTTGATAAATATCCTCCGAAGCCATTGTGACAGAAAGTGGCAAGCAGCCACCAGACAATCCCTTAGACAAACACATGATATCCGGTGCAGTTCCAGATTTAACCGAGGCAAACAGTTCGCCCGTGCGGCCAAAACCAGTCATTACTTCATCGTAAATCAACAATACATTATACTGACGGGCCATTTGTGCGATCGCCCGCAAAAACTCAGGGCGGCACATTCGCATTCCCCCAGCACCTTGCACCAAAGGCTCAATAAAAATGCCCGCACAGCCGCCCTGCTGCAACAAAAACTCCAATTTATCCAAACTCTCCGCCTCCTTGCTTTCCACCTCCGCATCGCCGTCAAAAGTCGCAGGAAAAGGCACAACATCCCCAGGAAACATTAAAGGCGCAAAAGGTTCCCACCACAGCGAACTTCTGCCAGCAGACATCGCGCCCACAGTATCACCGTGATAACCTCCCTCAAAACTAATAAAGCTAGTGCGGTTAGTTTCTCCGACATTTAGCCAATATTGAAAAGCCATTTTCAGAGCAACTTCAACAGCAGTCGAACCATTATCCGAAAAAAAGATTCGCGTCAAAGAATCAGGCGTGTGACCGATTAATTTATCAGCAAGTTTCTGGGCGGGTTCGTGAGTAAATCCCGCAAAAATTACGTGTTCTAAAGTTTGAGCTTGTTTGTAAAGAGCCTCAGCCAGAACCGGATGGCTGTGTCCGTGAATCGTCACCCACCAACTAGAAATGCAGTCAAGAATTTGCCGCCCGTCTGCTAATTCCAGCACCGATCCTTTGCCGCGAATTACCTTCAGCGGCGGGGCAGCCGTTTTCATTTGCGTGAAGGGCTGCCAAATCGGTGAAATTGAAGAATTATGTTCCTGATTCGCAGTCATTTTTGCCCATGTCACTAATATTAACCTACATTTTAATATAGCAATAATAACTCCCTTGTAAACTTTTTATTTTGTCTTCCTTCTTCTTCTCTTCCTTCGTGTCCTTCGCGTCTTCGCGGTTCGTTAAAAAAAATCTAGTTTGGTATTGAGGGCGGCTGCCCTGCAACATCTGCCGCCATATTAGGTATTCCCGGGCGATAGTTAAAATTGTCAGTTACAATTTTCTGCCTTTCAGGAAATAAGTCGTCATAGATCCTTTGCCTTTAACATTAATTTTACCGCGCTTTTCCAACAAATACTTATCGCACAGCAACTCATAAGTTGAGTTACTAACTTGAATTTTACCCGGAAGCCCCTGAGATTCCATGCGGCTTGCTGTATTCACAGCATCTCCCCACAAATCGTAAATAAACTTTTTAGTGCCGATGACACCTGCTACAACAGGCCCAGTATTAATGCCAATGCGGATATTGATAGGTTTACCGCATTCGTCGCGGAATTTCATAATTTCTTGCTGCATTTCCAGGGCCATTTCGGCAATAGATTCGGCGTGATTTGTACAGGGAAGTGGCAAACCGCCTGCTACCATATAATTGTCGCCGATAGTCTTAATTTTTTCTAAGCCATATTGTTCGCTTAAGCGATCGAAAGCTGAAAATATTTTGTTAAGTAATTCTACTAATTCTTCAGGAGATGTGCGCGAAGATATTTCGGTAAATCCCACAATGTCAGCAAACAAAACCGTAACCTCAGAAAATCCGTCCGCAATATTTATCTGACCTTGTTTTAGGCGATCGGCAATCATGACCGGTAATATATTTAGTAATAAACGTTCCGACTTTTCTTGTTCGGCGCGCAATACTTCCTCAGCTTGTTTCCGCTGTGCAATTTCCTTGTATACTCGGTGAAACATTTGATTGAATGCGACCATGAGTTCTCCCAACTCGTCATCGCGCTTGACAGACAGAGAGTAGAAATCAGGTTGTTCTCGATCTTTGCTCAAAGCGTCTCCAGCAGCGATCAAGTCATCGCGCAATCTCAAGATAGGTGAAATTACTGTCACCCCTAAAAAAAACATAGTCACAGAAGTGACAAAGGCTGATATAATGATGACTAGAACCGCAATCCGCCCGATAAATGCGTAGAGTTCCGGTTGAACGGTGGAAGCATCGTGGCGAACAATTAAGATGTAATCGCCTCCCAAATGTCGCTCCGTCCAAGCAATATCGTAGCGCTTACCATCGAAATTGTGATTGTGAACTATACGAGCTTTTTTTAGTTGCTTTAAACTGATTTCTGGGGGTTCGCCAAGTGTATATATTAGCTCACCGTTAGCTTGGTAAATAGATACTCCTAACACTACTTGAGAATCCTTAGTAATATTTTTTACTTCTTCTTGCAAGAAAGTGCGATCGGAAATATCTTGTTGCAGCAAAAACTCTAGGGAATCAACAGTCGCCCGAGATACCTGTTCCAGTTGGCTTAAAAGTTCATTTTCTCGCCGAAAATAAGAGGGAACTAAAATAATTCCCTCTATGACAAGAATGCTAGCAAATACCCACAAAGCTATTTGCCTAGACAAGCGAGATTGGAAAAATTTCCAGAATGATAAAATCGGCAAGGGCATAAAATTTACTATTTGGCAAATGGCGAGTTTAGGGAATAGAAAAAAAACCGGGTTTCTGGTAATCAATTTTGGGTGTGTCAACGAAGCAACCGCGCAGAAACCGGGTTTCTCACATCCCCTGTGTAATTCCTGTAATTTTCAGTAGTCAACAGCCAGCACCCCTTAACTGTTAGTTCTTGGCTGACGACTAACAACGAATGGCTGATGACTTCGGACTAACTAGCAGACCCCTTAATAATATAATAAACAAATTAAACCGAAACTGCGCTGACTAACCTGCCTGCAAGCAGATAAGTATTCATATCGCCTTTGCCTTTGATGTGGATAATTCCTCTGTCTTCAAACCGATACTTATTTTGTAAGATATCGTAAGTTGATTGTGAGACTTGAATCGCGCCGGCAATCCCGTGGGATTCCATGCGGGCTGCTGTATTGACGGCATCGCCCCAGAGGTCGTAAATGAATTTTTTAGTGCCAATAACCCCCGCAATTGCAGGCCCGGTATTGATGCCGATGCGAATGTTAATTCCTGCATGATGTTTGGCATTAAATTTTGCTAATTCCTCCTGCATATCTAAGGCCATTTCCGCAATGCTTTCGGCGTGGTTGGTGCTGGGATTTGGCAAACCTCCCACTACCATGTAAGCATCTCCAATTGTTTTGATTTTTTCCAACCCATACTTTTCCGTCAAACCATCGAAGGCTGAAAAAATTTCGTTGAGGAACTTGAGCAATTCTTCGGGAGATATTTGTGCTGAAAGCACGGTAAATCCTACGATATCTGCAAACAAAATCGTGACTTCTGCGAAGCCATCAGCAATACTGCTTTGACCGTCTTTTAGCTTAGCAGCAATGGATTCCGGTAAAATATTGAGCAGCAGGCGATCGCACTTTTCCTGTTCTTTTACCAATTCTACATTAGTTTCTTGCAATTGTGCCGTCCGTTCCCTGACGCGCTGTTCTAATTGTTTAGCATTTTGGCGCAACCTGCTGATAGATAAAGTTAATCCTGTCACCCCTAAAATTGAAAGTCCTGCTAACAGTAAAAACAGGTATTTCAGTTCGCTGCGAGTATTTTGAGTGATGGTATCGAGAGGTTGAGTAATTTCTAATATCCCCCGTACATCTCCCACTTTCCAATCAGTTTTAGGACTGTAGGGGTTAGTATTGTGACAGTCCACACAGCTAGGAGTTAGAATATCCGCCTCGGCATATCGAAAGGCTGGTTTGCCGCGAAAATCCTCACGTCTAAAAAACTTTTGTGTCGGATTTTGCGTCAAATACGTAATAGCTTGCCGTTCAAAATCGTCTCTGGCTCCGCCTTCTTTTCGCCGCCAGGGAAACGGGTAGTCGCTGTAGAGACGAAGTGATACTTCGGGATTTTTGTTGGTAATTTGGTTTCCCAGTTCTATTAAGAAAGTGGCCGGTACGGGAACTGTTACTTTTGTCGGGTTGTAGTCGTGGGTAAAGTTAATCGCTTTAGTGGCGTTGAGAGGATTGACAACATCGGAACTGTAAAGGGTGCGGGCTTCTTTAACTGCTTGGGCATAGAGGGTGGCATTTTGGAGGGCTTGCGATTCAATTAGGGTGGAGGAAAGACGAGACATATGTGCCATCGCGACTCCTACACCTACACAAAATAAAATTGTCACCGCAAGGAGAATTCGCTTGTAAATTAATTGGCTGATGGCAGCCCGAATTCGAGAAATCAACTGGCGCATGGTATCCTCAAGTGTGAGGTTTAATCTTGATGGGAATTTATGCACTACTAACATAACACTGGTTGTTCAGACTGTTTTGCTGGCGTCCGGGGTAAAGCAAGACTCTCTGAGCGCAACCGAGGGTTAATTATTGTTTACCGCGAGTGTTTCGCTTATCCGTAAGAATACGCATAACTTTATTGTGGTTTTCTGTGGAGTGAAGTACAGATGATCGAGTAACCCACATTCCGCAGATGTGGGTGGAATTTTTTTATCAGTTGTAAAAAGTGGGAACCCCAAAGTTTTTCCGTTGA
>NZ_JAUBRC010000058.1:0-37092 GCF_036701635.1 Microcoleus sp. N9_B4
GAGCGGAATGATGCGAAAGTATCACGTTCCGTTCTGAAGGAGAGTTAGGAGTGGTAACGCTCCTATCGACTCTAACCTGCTGCGTAGTGACTATTTGTGAGTTCGATATGGGCGTGTTCCTCAGACGCTGTGGCATCAGGGGCAGCGGTTTTATGTAGCAGTATCGTTTCGCAGCGGTGAAGCCGTGCAGCTAAATCTCCAGAGGGCCCTCCTGGAACACCAAAGATTCCCAAGCGCCCCGGCAAACCTTCCCGGCAATATTCCCAGCTAAATTCTAAAGTATCTTGTCGGGGATCGTACCAGGCGAAAATTGCTCGATCGAGCTTAAGTAAAGTACCGAGTTCGTCTACTGTAGTTTGGAGGATGCCATCGAGCTGCAAGCAAGCGCGAATGCGGCCAGTTAAGCGGTAGAGAAGGGCTTCTGTGCGACTGCGAATGCAATTTAGGGCAAACAGCTTGAGCGCCACAATTGCGGAGAAAATAGCTGCGGCGGCAAGTACGCCGGCGGCTACTGCTAGTATCTTGAAAGGAAGAAGTTCTTTTTCGAGATTGTCGCGGGGAATTACGAGGGCGATCGACCATTCAGCTTGTTCTAAAGGAAGATAGGCAACATAAACTCTGGCGTCGTTGATTTGAGTCAGCACAATGCCCGTTTTTTGATAAACCATCTCCCGGGCTACATTTGCCAAATTAGCATCTGCGGACTCTAAAAGACTGGGAGCCGAATTGTCGATATTTCCGATTAATCGAGCGTCGGGATGCACAATCGGCACTCCTTGAGAATTGAGAACAAAAGCGTAAGTTCCGGGGTCATATTCCAGCTTTCTTACTACTTGGGCAATTCGGTCGATGCTAATGACGCCGTTCATTACTCCGATCGGCTTTTGTGCTGTTTTATTAAGAGAATTTGCCGAATTTGACCACACCGGAGCCGAAATGGGAACAATACTTTGTCCTTTGATGGTGCGAGAAATGGTAGGATCGGAAACATAAACTTCTCCAGCCATTGCCTTTTTGAAGTGGGGGCGATCGCTCATATTAATCAACGCTCGGCCCACTTTTGTGGTGAAATAAGAACCGTCGGGATCAATTAATGCCAAGTGCTGGAATTCTTGCAGTCGATTTACTTCCGATTTTAAATAACGCTCTGCCACTGACCAATTCATCGAACGAACGGGAGTAGTATTGGCGAGGATTTCGATCTCAGCCTTTCTAGTGCCGAGCCAGCGATCGATCTTGTTGGCGCGCTCCCTAACTTCTAACAAAGCATTTCGCTCGCTTTTGGTGATAATCAAGCGGCGAACGCTTTGATAGCTGATACAACCAATGATGCTAGTTGCCAGAATTGTTACCCCCAAAATTAAGAGCGCAGTTTGGTACCCAAGATGGTATTCGCCCTTTAATTCTGCTGGCAATAGTCGAGTTAATTTCCACCACTTTACTCTCGCCAAGCTTCGCATGGTTTGACCAATTTGTGAGATTGAAATCTTTAGCTCACCTGCGATGTACTCGCCCGCCTGCCAGTAGTCTTAAACTACTAGCATTCAATAATTGCGGGGATTTTTTAAAATTTCCCCCCGAACGGCTTCTATCGTTTCCGGTTGCACGGGAATGATATAAAGGACACGGCAGTGCCGTTTCCCTACCCAGATTAATTGTAGGGACACGGCAGTGCCGTGTCCTGGCAGTGGGTAATATTAATTCCGATGCTACCCGCTTTGATATCACTTTGTTAAAGAGGAAAAATATCATACCACATTTTTGAGAAATTAAAAAGTTTCATCAACTACTTAATTATTTTTTACAGTCGTTAATAATTGATGTTATTTAGGTGATGTGAGCAGTAGACATTTTAGGTTGAGATGTTTGGTGTGTGTCTTAATCAATAGTCCAGACTGTTTTTAGTTCCTACTCTGAAACCCTAGATATTTGCTTGATAGTTCGATTGCCGAATTGCCTTGAAACCCTTATTCTACGCTGGGTAATCAAAAACAGTCCGCAGTATTGCTTAATAACGAGATATTAAAAGTTTTTCCTTCATTAAGGATGAACGAAAAAGTTGTTAAATCTTTAATTTACATCTCAACAATCAAAACTATTTTCGGTGCATCCGCTGGCTGAGGCACGGCCAAATTGCCCCAGTTTCGCGATTTGTTTAAAGAACCTTGTGAGTGTGTTCGTGCTGTTTCACATTGTCTTCAGTGCGAATGATGCGCTCGGAGTTGAGCACCCTTTTGCGTTCTAAGGAATAAGTAAAGTCGTTGCGAACTGTTCCCAAGGGAATGTGAAGTTGAGCTTGAGGGCGGATTTTGTAAGTGCGGGCAGCGGCGATCGCCCGAAAGCCAAATTCTTCGCTAAACTGAGCTGATGTCGGGAATTCTGGCAACATTTTGGGTGTTTCGCCGTCGAGCACTGCTCCCAAAGTCGTCCCGCAAATCATTAAATAGGATGTGGGAATTCCCTTCAAAATTGCTTCCAAAGCTGCTGAGGGAATAGCTTCGATTACTTGCACTTCAAAAACTTCGCCTTCTTCTTTGATGAAGCAGGTAGCTACACCGACTGCTATGTAGTCGTCGGTGCAGAGATCGGGAGCGTTGGGATAAACTGTTGCAGTCGTCATAAGAAAAGCTTGGTAGTGTGGAAACCGGGAACGAGAAATTATATCATTTCCGGTAACACCGGAATGATGTTGACGGTTGACGGTTGACGGTTGACTGTTGACGGTTGACTGTTGACGCCGCGAACATTCTACAGTGAACTCGAATTTACTATTCCGATGCTAACGGATTTGATATTAAGCGATTTTAGATTTTAGATTTATTCCACGGTTTTTTTCGGGGATTTTACGTGAAAAATCTCAAACCGGCTGTTCTAAACCTAAAATTTTTTGGTTAAGCTCCAAGGAGCCGATCGCACGATTGTGTCGATCGTACCACATCAAGGTAGATGCCGGATGATTCGGCAAGGATTCCCCGCCGCCACGACGTTTGCGGGAATATCTTTGACAACAACACTGCCTGCGCCGATCGTGCTATTGTCGCCAATAGTGACTCCTGGACAAATAATACTGCCGCCACCAATCCAAACATTATTGCCAATATTAATTTCAGCGGCGAGTTCTCGGCCAGAAAGTCTAATTTCCGGGTCTGTGGGGTGAAAAGCAGTGTAAATTTGCACGTTGGGCGCGCACAGTAAATTTTCGCCAATGTTAACTCGATTGCAGTCGAGAATCACGCAACCAAAATTCATGTACAATCCGTTTCCAGCATAAATATTGCTGCCGTAGTCGCAGTAGAAAGGTGGCTCGATTTCAACTTTTGGCCCAACTGCACCGAACCATTCTGCGAGAATTTCTAACCGTTTGTCTGGTTCGTCTTCGCGGGTAGAATTGTAGGTTCTGGCGAGGCGGCGGGCTCGCTGGCGCTCTAAAATTAATTGCTCATCAGCAGCTAAATACAATTCGCCGGCGAGCATTTTTTGTTTTTCGGTTTTTTCCACAGTTTTTTCCACGGTAAGAATCGGCAGTTGAAACCGCTACTTCACCAACGAACTTCCTCTCTAAGAGATTGAAGAATAATGTAGGGTGCGGCGGGCGCACCTTACCGCTATAATTAGCGCGTCAGATCATTTTTTGATGTTGTAGCATACATTTAGGGTTCAGGTTTGGCCTGCAAACAAGCAGCTAAATCCAGATTGGCTAATTTCTCAAAAGCTCGATCGATCGATCCTTTTCCCCGCAAAAAACCAGTATTTGCACCGGGACAAATATACTGTAAAGTTTCCGGCGAAAATCGCTCGATAATTGACTTCACGCTGTTAATTTGCCTAGGCCAGTGAAAAGTTTTTGCTGTCAACAGCGGTACTGGGGCGGCTTCTCGGTTGGGGAGCAAGTGCCTACCCGAAAACAGCACTCCACCGCTGCCACTATGATAAAGGCAAGAGGAACCAGGAGAATGGCCAGGAGTCCAAAATGCTTTCATTCGATCGCTCACAACAAATTCTCGCTCAAAAACCGTCACCTTCAAACCCGGCAGTAAATAAGCTTCCTGTTCTTGAATCAGGATCTCGCACCCCGTGGCTTCCTGAATCTCCCGCGCCTTGGCGATAGCGCCACGGTGGGTGAGAAACAGCAGTCGCACGCCGCCGTGTTCCCGCAAAAATGTTTGGTTAATCTCATCCCAAGCGGGACAATCCACCAGGATGTTAGTTTGGTTTTCTACAATGAAATAGGCTGTTGCACCCAGGGTATCCCGGTTAGGCGGGAAAGCCAGGATATTGTCGAGCACGGGCCTGGGTTGTTTGGAGACTGAACTCTGTTGTTTCAAGGAAGTATTTCAGAAGGGAATGGGATAAATATTATGTTCTTTTTACTATGGTTGTTCGTATTGGGGCTGATCTCGTACTACTTGTTGCAAAACGGCACCAGCCGCATCACCAAGACTCCGATATGGCTGCTGTGGCTGGTAATGATGGCGCCGGCGCTGATTTGGAGTGGTTGGATTTTAGTTTACGGCACGAGCAAAACTGTACCGCCGGAGTTGGTAATTATACCTTTTCTGGTTTGCCCTTTTTTGTATTGGTTTTTGGTACAGTTGGGGCGTAAGAAAATTACCGCCGAAACTGCAGAGCAGGTAGCAGACTCTGCGACTGAACCTACAAAGCCAAAATCGCCCGTGCGCCCGATCAATGCAGCAGAAGAAGCGAGTTTGCGCGATTGTTTTCCTTGGTCAATTTACTTTTTGCGAGATTTGGAATTTCGGCCACAGGCTGTAATTTGTCGCGGACAGTTGCGGACGAACCCGGAGGCCGCTTATGAGGCAATTCGGGAGAATGTGGAGAGGCTTTTTGGCGATCGCTTTTTAGTCGTATTTCAAAACAGCTTGAGCGGTCAACCTTTTTTTGCTATAGTTCCGAATCCCAGCCACCAATCAGGGGAAACTCCTGTCAAAGCCGAATCTGTAACCAGGCCATTTTTTGCATTAGCTTTGCTGCTGATCACGGTGTTTACGACTACGCTTGTCGGGACGCGACTTGCCGGAGTTACTGAACAAGCTTTGCAGTCCAACCCATCAATGTTGCTGCAGGGTTTGGCTTACTCGCTGGCTCTAATTACAATTTTAGCAATTCACGAATCCGGCCACTATTTAGCTGCCCGATTTTACCAAATTCGCACGACTTTGCCTTATTTCATACCGATTCCTTTTTTCTTAGGAACCTTTGGCGCATTCATTCAAATACGGAGTCCAATTCCCAACCGCCGAGCTTTATTTGATGTTAGCATTGCCGGCCCCCTTGCGGGTTTAGTGGCGACAGTGCCATTATTACTTTGGGGTTTGAATCATTCGACTATTGTACCGCTGTCAGACAAGTCGGGAATGTTAAATTTTGACTCTTTCAAACCCAGTTTTTCGCTGCTGATGACTTTGTTGAGCAAGTTAACCTTGGGTGGTGCTTTAAATGCGGAAACTGCGATCGATTTGCATCCGGTTGCGGTGGCGGGTTATTTGGGTTTGATCGTGACGGCGTTTAATTTGATGCCGGTGGGACAACTCGACGGCGGGCACATTGTACACGCGATGTTCGGCCAGCGAGCGAGTATGGCGATCGGGCAAGTTGCTAGACTTTGTATGCTGCTGCTTTCTTTTTTGGAACAGGGTTTGCTGCTGTGGGCAATTATTTTGTTTTTCACGCCACTAAACGACGAACCGGCGTTGAATGATGTCAGTGAATTGGATAATCGGCGGGATTTTTTGGGGCTAATGGCGATCGGGCTTTTGTTAATGATTTTGTTACCCGCGCCCAGGGTACTCCTTGAGTGGTTAAATGTTTAGAAGGAAGAGGGAAGAGGGAAGAAGGAAGAAGGAAGAGGGAAGAGGGAAGAGGGAAGAAGGATTGATTTATTTAGGAGAAAACGAAGTAGGAATAAGTAAGAAAAGAGAGGTTCACAAATTATCGAATGGTTGCTATATTAGGACTTAGGCACGGGGGTGAGAAACCCGGTTTCTTCCTAGATACTTCTCTACAAAACCACGATTTCTCCCAGAAACCGGGTTTCTCAGGCGTAAGTCCTGTATACAAACGAGTTTAGCGTCGGTCAACTCGCTTTCTCTCTCCCAGTAATCTAGAGTTTCAGCGACTTATCTGAGAAATATGTCTTACAAATCCTTTACTTTCCAACAATTAGAAGAGCGATTTGGATTGGATCTATCACTCAGTCCTATTTTGAGTGCCAAGGTTGTTCCTGTAGAACCCTCCGAATGGCTTTGGAGAGCAATCGAAATTAGTTCTAACACTGCTGTTACAACTGCAAAAGAACGTTCTGAACGGATTATTTCTCCTATTCTGTTAGAATTTAGAGAAAGGAACAACAGACAATTTTCTCTTTTTTCTGGTTGGTCGTTTGATGTAGATGTTGAGCAGGGATTGAATGGGGAATGCGACTTTCTATTGTCTGCGGTGCCGTTGGATTTTGAAATTAAAGTTCCGGTTTTTGCATTGAGAGAAACGACAGGCACAGAAATAGAATCTTGTCTGCCACAGTGTGCAGCACAAATGGTAGCGGCTCAGCTATTTAACGAACGCGAACACAATTCTATACCTGCAATATATGGCTGCGTAACTACTGGCGTTGTCTGGCGGTTTCTTAAATTAGAAAAAAATAATTTGATTATTGATGTTGATGTTTATTGTCTTGATAATGTTCCTATGATTTTAGGTGTTTTGCAAACAATCGTTAATTTATACCAATAGTTTGACGACTATAATAAAATAGGTTGGCAGGGAAGATTCCGTTGTTATTACAAACTTAATGATAGTTTTTTACCGGATGCGAGAACAAAAAATTTTGACCGCAAATCAAATAATCTAGCTGTACCTATGATCTCAATTACTCCAGAACAAACAGCGCTAATTCCTATTTATCGCGAGCAGTGGCGAGCAATTGGACTTTCGATCGCACAGATCGATCGCCCGCAAGCGACAGCCGCCATCAACACCGCCTACAACATCATCGACTGTCCTGAACCGGAAATTATTTTCTGTGACAGCCCTTACATAGCTTTGCAAGCAATTGAACCGCTAAGGATACGCGATTCTGGTCTGGGAATGGCCAGCGAAATCAGAAACAAAATTCATAATGAATTGTACGATATATTAAGAAGTCAACTGGACAGGAAATTAGAAAATCACATTTACAGCCAACTCTATAATCCGCTGTACGCTCAACTGATGAATCAACTCCACCTTCATGTTAAAGACGAAGTTTACGTCAAATTAGCAAGGAAGTTGGGCGGGAGATTTCAGAGATTCCTGATCGATCAGGCTTATCATAATAACAGCATAGTTTCCGAACTGTCAGCCTGTCACGGAAGTTGGGTGGATTTTTGTATTGGCGTGTTAAATTTGGAGATCGATCGCTCTTTATACTCAGCCTTTAAATCTTTAGTGGAAAACTGCGGCTGGATTTACCCGTTTGAAAAAATGTGCTTTGTGTGCGATCGCCCGCGACAACTTCATTTTGACAGCGAATATTTGCTCCACGCAGAAGGTCAACCAGCGGTTGAATTTGCTGACAAGTTCAGTGTATACTCTTATCGTGGCGTCCGACTGCCGGAAATAATCGGTCAAGTTCCGCCGCAGTCTTGGCAAGCTTTATGGCTGTTAACAGAACAGAATGCTGAAGTGCGCCGAGTTTTGATTCAGGCGATCGGCTATCCGAGAATTTGTCAAGAATTGCAAGCAACTGAATTGGATACTTGGCAAGAATATACTTTGTTGAAAATTGAGAATAATATTGACATAGAGCCCATTTATTTGTTAAAGATGACTTGTCCGAGTACGGGACACCTTCATGTTTTGCGAGTGCCGCCCAAAGTGCTAACGGCTAAAGAAGCGATTAGCTGGGTAAATTGGGGAATAGATCCCGAAGAATTTCAAGTCCAGACTTGACGCGAAAGTTGAGAGTTTTGAGTGCGCCAGTTGACAGTTCAAGAATTACAGCGCCCCCAAATCAGCATTCTGCATAAGTCCAGAACAATTAAAAAATGTAGATTTACAGCCCGCACTTGGTACTATGTACTCTGGCAGCTAAAACCCACAACTTCAAATCGACATGAGCCAGCATTCAGACCGCATTGCCCCTCACGGCGGCATCCTGGTCAACCGCATTGCCACACTAGACCAAAGACAAGAATTTTTCGACAAAGCAGAGTCCCTGCCGCGAGTCCAGTTGTCGGATCGATCGATCTCCGACCTGCAAATGATCGCCATCGGCGCCCTGAGTCCCCTCAAAGGGTTCATGAACGAAGCTGATTATCGATCGGTCGTTAAACAAATGCGCCTCTCCAACGGCCTCCCTTGGTCGGTTCCCATCACCCTCTCGGTAACAGAAGAAGTCGCCGCCCCGCTGAAAGCAGGAACTTTAGTGCGCCTCGACTCGCCGGCTGGCAAATTTGTCGGCCTGTTGGAACTTGCAGAAAAATACCACTACAGCAAAGAAGAAGAAGCCCTCAACGTCTACCGCACCGATGATCTCAAACACCCGGGTGTCCAAGTAGTAGACAAATCCGGGCCCGTTAACCTCGCAGGCGATGTTTGGCTGCTGGAACGCGAACTAGATGTCCGCTTTCCCCAATACCAAATTGACCCGGCGAAATCGAGAATGCTGTTCACAGAAAAAGGATGGAAAACCATAGTCGGTTTCCAAACCCGAAACCCAATTCACCGGGCCCATGAATACATTCAAAAATGCGCCTTAGAAACAGTAGACGGCTTGTTCCTGCACCCGCTAGTCGGGACGACAAAAGAAGACGACATCCCGGCTGATGTGCGGATGCGCTGCTACGAAATTTTGCTAGAAAAATACTATCCAAAAGATCGCGTAATTTTGGCAATTAATCCGGCGGCGATGCGCTACGCCGGGCCGCGAGAAGCAATTTTTCATGCTTTAATTCGCAAAAACTACGGCTGCACTCACTTTATCGTGGGGCGCGATCACGCTGGAGTTGGCGATTATTACGGCACTTACGATGCCCAATATATTTTTGACGAATTTGAGCCGGGAGAATTGGGGATTGTGCCGATGAAATTCGAGCACGCTTTCTATTGCAAGCTGACCGAACAAATGGCTACAACTAAAACAAGCCCCAGCAGTCCCGAACAACGGGTGCATTTGTCGGGAACCAAAGTGCGGGAAATGCTGCGCGCTGGAAAATTGCCGCCGCCGCAGTTTTCCCGGCCGGAAGTCGCCGCAGAATTAGCCAAGGCAATGAATATTTTCAATTACGAGATTTAAATCTTGAACTTGGGTGTCGGCGACATTGTGAAGAGTTTTTAATTTTGAGTTTTGAGTTTTAAATGGGAAATTTTAAACTTAAAGCTCAAAAGTTAAAACTTAAAAATTATCTTAATACTAAACACTCACAAGTTAATTAAATTCCCTAAAATTATTGAGGGGAATTTAACTGAAAATTCAAAACTTAAAATTCAAAGCTATTTAAAAATGGGACTCAAGCGGCGGGAATTTTTGCAGCAAGCTGGCCGGGTGCTGGCCGCCATCGGAATCGGCGAGGCTTTGTGGCTGCCGTTGGGCTCGCGCTACCTCCAAGCCTTAGCGCAGCCGACAGCCAGGAAATTGGCTTTGTTGGTGGGCGTTGACAAATATCCAGACTCGCCCCTGCACGGCTGCGTCACGGATGTGGAAATGCAGCGGGAACTGCTGATATATCGGTTTGGGTTTGTGCCGTCGGACATTTTGACTTTGACTGATGCTCAAGCTACGAGAGAGAATATCGAGACGGCTTTTTTGACTCACTTGGGCGAACAAGCAAAACCCGGTGACGTGGTAGTTTTTCACTTTAGTGGCTGCGGTAGTCGAGTCAGTTTGGGCGAGTCTCCCGGAAAAATCCAAAACAGTTTGGTGCCGGCGGATGATGTTTTGCCGCTGTTAGCAAACCGGGCGGTGAACGATATTTTAGAGGAAACGCTGTTGCTGTTGATGCGATCGCTCGCGACAGAAAATGCGATCGCCATCCTCGACACCAGCTACCACTATCGGGGTTTCCCCACAAACGGCAACTTTCGCATTCGCTCCCGCCCCCGCCCCACCATCGGCGAGCCGGGCCTCGCAGAATTAACGTTTGCCGAAGGCCTCCGAACCCGCAAAAATCTCCGTCCTGCGGCCACCGTACTTGCCGCGGGTGCGGATTCCCAACTCGCCGCCGAACAAGAGTGGGGCGGATTTACCGCAGGTTTGTTTACCTACGCCCTCACCCAAACTTTGTGGTGGGCAACTCCCGCTAGCAGCTTCAGCGTCAATTTCAGTCGCGCTGCGGGTACTGTCGAGCAAATGGCGGGGTTATCGCAGCAACCGCAAATTCTCAATCACAATTTAACAACCGCGCCGGCGGTGAATTTTTCAAATTTAATGTTGAATTCCCCTGCATCTGACGGCGCTGTGACGGCCGTGGAAGAGGGGGGCAAAACTGTGCAGTTGTGGCTGGGGGGGTTGTCGCCCTCGGTTTTGGAGTGCTCCGGGGGTTCTGTGTTTGCTGTGGATTCCTCGGAGGGCGCGAGGCTTTTGCTGCGGGGACGCACGGGTCTCTCTGCTAAAGCCCAAGTTTTAGACGGGTCTGCTCAAACAGACGGCCAATTAACAGTCGGCGAAGTGGTGAGGGAAGAAATTCGGGTATTGCCGCGAAACATCGGTTTGACAGTAGCTTTGGACTCAGGTTTGGAACGCATCGAGCGGGTGGACGCTACCAGCGCCTTTGCGACTGTGCCGCAAGTTTCGGCGGTAGGTAGCGAGCAATTGGCTGACTTTCGGTTCGGCAGAGTCCCGGAAACGACTTTATCCGAAACAGTCTCGCCTCACGAGCCTGCTTTGTCTCAAAGCCGTTACGGTTTGTTTTCTTTGGCTCAAACGCTGATTCCCGATACTCAGGGCGACGGGGGAGAAGCAGTTAAGGTGGCGGTGCAGCGCTTGACTCCGCAGTTGAAAGCGCTGCACGCGGGGAAGTTGCTGCGGCTGACAGTCAATGAGGGGTCTTCGCGCCTGAAGGTGCGGGCGGTTCTGGCAACTACCGCACCCCAAGCGCGGGCCGTGGCACAGCGGGAGCCGGTGCGGGCAGGCGGTGATTATCGGCTGGAACCGCTGAGCGGGGAAAGTGAGAAATCCGCCAGCGCTCATATATTAAGTGTGAGCAACAATAGCCGAATTCAGTGCAGATTGTATAACGACAGCGATCGCCCGGTTTACTTTGCGGTGTTTTGCACGGACAGCGCGGGACGGCTGTCCGTGCTCGGCACTGAGGGCAAAGATGCTGTGGGGGGAATGTCGCGGGCGATCGCTGCTGGGGAGAATTTGACCGTGCCGGCGGCTGGGGCGATCGGGTGGGCGGTATCGGGGTCGATCGGACTTGCAGAAATTATGATTATATTTAGTGAGAGTCCCTTCGCTCAAACTCTGACTGCAATAGAAGCCGAAATGCAGCAAACGAGGGATGCCCTGCCAATTCGAGTGTTGTTGAATCCTTTAAATGTGGCGCGGGCGGTACTCGAAGATTTGCACGCCGCTAGCATTCCGGGGGTGCAGAAAGTGGGGATATCGACGGATGATTTGGCTTTGGATGTGAATGTTTGGGCAACTCTGAGTTTTGTTTATCGGGTGGTTTAATTGAAAAATGGGGACTGGGGAATGTTTTCTATAACCTATAATCCGAATCTATCCGAGTAAGAAATCGATAAGCTGTCGCGCATTTAAATTGCCTGTTAGATGCGGGCGGGACGCCCAACCCACAAGAGTTTGATTGTTTTTTTACAGACCATTTAAATGCAGAACATCTTATTACTCCGGCTACGATCAGCACGAGTCGCTGAGGAACCGCGTACCCGAAGTATTGGGAATGTTAACAGTCAACTGTCAACTGTCAACTGTCAACTGACTGATAAACCTTTTCTACCATTTGAGCCAAGCGTTTCATCGCCGTTTCAATCTCCTCATTTGTGGCAGTCAAACTGATGCGTAAACACTCATGTTTGTGCTGCCAATCTTCCCGCAAACCGGGGAAGAAAGAACTTCCTGGCACGACAATTACGCCGACTTTCTTCAACTCTTGATACAGTTCCCAATCAGTCATTGGCAAATCTTTCAGCCACAACCATGCGAAAATTGCTCCTTCGCCCCGGTGCAAAAACCACGGCAAATCTTTCGGCATTGCTTGTTCTAGAGTGCTTTCTACGATCGCAAATTTGCTTTGATAGTACGGGCGAATTACGTTGATGGAAATATCGGCAAGAGCGCCGGAAGCAATGGCACGAGTTGCGATCGCCTGTCCGTATCTTGGCGAATGAATGCACATATTGGTCTGAAAACATTCTAATATTTGAATGATTTTTTCATCGCCGATCGCAATTCCGATTCTTTCTCCCGGTAATCCGGCTTTCGACAAACTCATACAGTGCACGATATTGCCGCCAAAAATCGGCGTCATTTCGGTAAAATTCAAGGACGGGAAGGGAGGGCCGTAGGCAGAATCCACGAACACCGGTGCGTCAAAAGCGGCCGCTAAATCGGCAATTTTCTTAACTTCGTCGTCAGTGAGAACGTTGCCGGTGGGGTTGCAGGGACGGGAAAAAATGACGCAACCGGTGCTTTGGTCGATCGACAATTGGCTGAAATCCGGGCGGTATTTGAACCTGTGGGCGGCTGCATCAATATCGAGGGTGGGTTTGCAGGCGACTACCGCTTCGGGAATCAAGCTAACGCCGCCGTAACCCGTGTAGTCTGGGCTCAGCGGTAAAACAATATTTTTAAGGCTACCCCCCCTAGCCCCCCCTTGGTAAGGGGGGGATTGATTGGCCGTTGCCCCCCCTTGGTAAGGGGGGGATGGGGGGGGTGCGGTGTAGCCGCCGAAAGCGTTGGCTGCGTAGAAGTAAATCGATTGACTTCCGGGAGTAATTAGGATATTGCGATCCGTCAAATTCAGTCCGTAACGCTGGTTGAAATCCGCCAAAACCGCATTGATAAACGGCTGATAACCTTGACTGGAACCGTAGCGACAAACCACCTCGCCGTATTCCGGGCTCGCCAAAAGTTCCGCAGTGCAGTCGCGCCACAACTGCTCGACTTCCGGCAAAATCACCGGATTTCCGGCGCTCAAATTGATAAACTCCTGCCCGCTGCCGGCTCTGAGAGTTTCAATAATATCTTTCATAATTGCCCGAACTCCCGTGAGGTGGGACATCTGAGCGCCAAATTGAGTCAGGGCAGGGTTCATAGCAAATGCAGCGACAATGATAGAAGTTTACAGTTTACCCATAATAACTCTAGTCGCAGGCGTTAGCGTAGCTTGGCTGGGGCATGGGTTGTCGATCGAGCGTCTGACTAATTTAATAAACTAGATGCACAGCATTTTGTTTTTTCCCCTGTGCGCGCGCCGGAGTATAAGATTGTGGCCATTTGTGGAGTTCGATCGATCAAACAGTGTTTTTTACCTAAAAATTAGCGAACCGAACAGCAATCTCTAATTCAAGAGTTGTGGTAAGATTTCACGCCGTCGCGCCAGATGAATTGCCGACACTTGACAACAACCATTGGAAAAATATAAAATTAGTCGTAAAACCCGATCGCAACATAATTTTAGGGGCTCCTGTTACTGCTATAATTACAGGTTTAATCCAGCCTCAAAAATCAGATTAGTTGCTAGCTCATTTTCATGATTCGCGGGTTGTTAACAGTGGTGCATTTTATCATCAATCCGACTAAAGCCAATATAGGTCGTAAGGTCGCCCTTTGAGTGGCATTACATAACAAACACGTAAATTACCACCCCAATTAAATGCCGTAAAATTCAACACAACAATGACACACTTTCCACTTATAGAATACGAGCAACTTACAGATTCTAAAGCCAAAGCAGTGTACGAAGAAATATTGACAGACTTGGGGTTTGGCATCGTCCCCAACCTGTTCAAGTCAATGGCAATCAACCCTGACTTATTAGAAGCAAATTGGAAAAAATTCCGGGGAACCATTCTGCAAGGAGACTTACCCCGCACGCTTAAAGAAATGGTCGGCGTCGCTATTTCCCAATCAAATAATAGCGAGTACGCTCTCCAAGTTCACCTGCACGGATTGTCAGCCTTGGGGATGAGCGAAGAACTACTGCGAACCCTAGTTTCCGACTTTGCCAACTGCCCTTTGCCAAAACGTGATAAAGCCGTAATTACCTTTGGCTTGCTGGCTGCTACAAAACCCCTGGAAATGACAGAAACTGATTACCAAAACCTGCGCGATTTAGGGCTAGATGATTCTGAAATCTTTGAAATTATTGCGACAGCAGACTTGTTTAGCTTTGTTAACCGATATACTGATGCAATAGCCCTCGAAATAGATGCTTTGTAATCTATATTTTATACCCATATTATGGGCGAGCGGCTAGAAGATCTAGATCGAGAAGAACTTCTGTTGACAGCCCGCCGTTTGTTAGCAGAAGCTCAAGCGCTTTCCATCCGCATTTCCGCCGTCAATGAAGTTGCCACTGCCATTAACCGCACCCTCGATCTCAACCAGATTTTGCGGGTAGTAGGCAAGCAAGCCAAATGGTTGCTCGACTTTGAACACTGTAGCGTTTGCCTGCACAGCACTCATGCTTGCACAACCTTATTTGGCCCGCATATTCCTGTAGATATTGCAGCCCTCCCAGAGGGCGGCCCTATTAACAAGGCCTTCAAAACACGTCAACCTCAATTAATTCAAGAAGCGGGTGCTACTGCTATTTTATCCCCCTACGCTTCGCAAATTATCATTCCCTTGGAAAGCGAAGGTAAGGTTTTAGGGACAATTAATTTTGCCACAACCAAGCCGCGAGCTTACACTCAAGAAGACTTGCGGATTGGCTATCTTTTGGCTTTGCAACTATCCTCAGCCATCCGCAATGCTGAACGTTTTAAAGAGATAAATAGGCTGTATTCCGAACTCGATGCCGAAAAGCACAAATCTGACCAGCTACTGTTGAACGTCCTCCCGGATGAAATTGCCGAGGAACTCAAAAATAACGGCAAAGTCGAACCACTTTATTATGATTGCGTATCGGTTTTGTTTACTGACTTTAAAGGCTTTACTCAGTTATCTGAAAACATGACGCCGCGAGAGTTAGTTGACGAACTAGACTATTGTTTTTCTTATTTCGATCGCGTGATGGATAAATACTCTATGGAAAAACTGAAGACTATTGGCGACAGCTATATGTGCGCGGCGGGAATTCCTACCCCTCGCCCAACACACGCCTTTGACGCTGTACTTGCTGCACTAGAAATTCAACAGTTCATGGAGCTGCGAAAAAGGCAGAAATCTCAACAAAATATTGCTTATTGGGAGATCCGCATTGGCATTCATTCAGGCCCAATACTTGCTGGAGTAATTGGCAATAAAAAGTTTGCCTATGATGTCTGGGGAGATACCGTGAATACTGCATCTCGGATGGAATCTTCCGGCTTACCTGGAAATATCAATATCTCTCACGCAACGTTTGAATTAGTTAGAGATTTTTGTGAATGCGAATATCGAGGAAAAATTCCTGCTAAAAATAAGGGCGAGCTGGATATGTATTTTGTTCGCAATCTTAAATAAATTTGAGAAGGAATGGGGAAGGGCTAATCGAGCCGTTATACCATTTTAAATTTGAGATTTTAGATTTGAGATTTTGATTAGGAAATGAGTGATTACTATCACGGTTGGGAACGGGGGCCTACAGTTGCCGTTTTTTTGACTGGTGTTAGATATTGCAATCCTTGCAGGAGTAGTAAATTTTTTACCCCACCCCAACCCTCCCCTTGGTAAGGGGAGGGAGTAAGAAATTCACAAATGATGCGAGGATTGCTATATTTAAATCCAACTCAACTATGAACTAAGAATATATAGCTCGAAGTTTTTTTCAAAGTTCGGTATTATATCGGATTGTCACCAGGCTATATTAAAATTATCGAGTTGTAGATTTTATTTTTTAATTATTTATGCGTATTTGGCAAGCCGATTTTTACCGCCGCCCTCTCCAAGACGAAACTGGTAAACCACTGTGGGAACTCTTAATTTGCGACTCGGAAGGCAGTTTTCAATTTAGCGCTGTTTGCCGCCAGGGGGTCGCAAATTCTAATTGGCTAGCCTCGCAGTTGCAGCAGCAAGCTCAAACTCAGAATTTGCCGGACTTAATTCAAGTATTTAGGCCTCAGTCTCTGGGCTTAATCGAAGCGGCGGGCAAAGTTTTGGGTGTCAAGGTGGAAGCGACTCGGCGCACTGCGGCTCTGAAATTGCTGCTGCAACTGCGCGCAAAAGAATATTTGAGTATGCCTAATTATACAGGTGAAACTTACAGTGCGATCGCCCTCGACTCGCCGCCACCCGTACCCTTACCCGAAAACCTCTGGGGCGATGGCTGGCGTTTTGCTTCCCTACCCGCCGGCGACATTGAAGATGCTTTCCAAGGGCGTCCCCTGCCAATTTTGGAAATGCCAGAATTGCTGTTACCGCTGAATTTGGGCTTGGCCTCAACAGTACCCGTACCGGGAGTTGTGATTGACGGTGGACGCCAGTCTATGCGGTTGGCTAGATGGCTTCAGGATGCCAAACCTTTTGCTTTGAATTATATTGCTGGAGAACCAGACGGATTGATATTGGAAGCTGGGTTAGTAGAGAGGTGGGTTGTGGCTACTTTTGAAGATAGCGAGGTGAAAGCCGCGGCCCAAATTTACCAACAGCGCAAGCAATTAAGTAAAGGATTACATTTTTTGTTAGTGCAGCCCGATGATAGTGGCATGACTTATACAGGCTTTTGGCTGTTAAATTTTGATCGATAAGACGTAATATCAATTCCGGTTGCACGAGGGAAATGATTGTTGACTGTTGACTGCTGACTGTTGACTGTTGACTCGATGTTATTATTCCGATGCCACCGGAAACGATATAAATAATATTATTTGTGATGTTGATAAATCGCTCGCCGAAAAATAGTAAAACACCGCCCGAACTCAGTTCCAGCAAATACAAACTCAGACACAAATTTTAACACAGCTTGTTGAGCTCGCAAGAGATCGTGCTGCAAATTTATTCTACAACTAAAATCAAGCCGTTTTGGATGCCCTGACAAACTCGGTTGATGTGACACTGGTCTTTTTCGTTCAGACCTTTCTGGGCTAGCATTGCTGATTTCAGCAGCCGTCTGTCAAGGGGGGTAATCTGGCGAAAAGCAAAGATGCGCTCGACGATCGCCTCGATCGAGATTTTGGGGACGTTAGCAGAGCTGAGTGTCATGACCTTAACACGCTAAAAATAAGTAACAGAACTGTGTACCTTTATTTTTAAAGATTTTGTGAAGCTACTTTGTGATTGCGATCACATAAATTTGGTGACAAAATAGTGTATGTGGGGTGACTGTTGTCACCAAATCTTTAATTATCTTTACCCCAACTTAACGATGGCCCAATAGAATTACTCTTGTAAAACTCAAGCAGAGGGTAAAAATGGCACAAGCAAAAATCGGAATTATCGGCGGCAGCGGTTTGTATAAAATGGAGGCCCTCAAGGATATTGAAGAGGTGAAAATTGATACACCTTTTGGATCACCATCGGATGCCGCAATTGTGGGAACATTGGACGGTACACCGGTAGCATTTCTGGCTAGACACGGCCGCAACCACACTTTTTTGCCCTCAGAAGTGCCGTATCGCGCAAATATTTATGCAATGAAGAGTTTGGGAGTTGAGTATTTAATCTCAGCGTCGGCGGTTGGTTCCCTGAAAACAGAGGCGAAACCTTTAGATATGGTAGTCCCGGATCAGTTTATCGATCGCACAAAAAATCGAGTTTCTACTTTTTTTGGAGAAGGAATAGTCGGTCACATCACATTCGGCGATCCGGTTTGCGGCGAATTGGCAAAAGTGTTAGCAAGTGCGATCGAATCCTTGAACCTCCCCGACGTTAACCTCCACCGGGGCGGCACTTACGTCTGCATGGAAGGCCCCGCATTTTCCACAAAAGCAGAATCAAACCTTTACCGCAGTTGGGATGCCACAGTCATTGGGATGACAAATTTGCCGGAAGCAAAATTAGCGAGAGAAGCTGAAATTGCCTACGCAACTTTAGCATTAGTCACAGACTACGACTGCTGGCATACCGAACACGACAGCGTAACAGTAGAAATGGTAATAGCAAATTTGCACCGTAATGCAGAGAATGCTCAAAAAGTCATTCAAGAAACAGTCCGTAGACTAACAGAAAATCCCCCCGTTTCTGATGCACATTCTGCTTTGAAATATGCAATTCTGACTCGGCTAGATCAAGTGCCGATCGCAACTAAGGAGAAAATGGGTTTGTTGTTGCAGAAATATTTGTAGTTGAAAGTGAGGCGTTGCATATTTGCGGGATGATTTTGAATTTTTTCAAAGCTGAAAACCCTTATTTTTCTGCGTGGCTATAAGACAATACGGTTCAGATAAGACCGATCCCCCCTAGCCCCCCTTAAAAAGGGGGGGACAAGAAGTTGCTCAAAGTCCCCCTTCTTAAGGGGGATTTAGGGGGATCTCCGGGGAATTAACAGTGTTAACTGAACCGTATTGGGCTATAATAGTCCACCCTACAAGAGTCCTCCCAAAAATATGCAAGGCCGTAAAATCAATATCAAATTGAGGCGAATTACTATTTGCCAATGACTGATTATATTACGAGGGTTTTTTCTCTTTATGTAATTTGACGCTAAGTAGACGCTAATGGGCTCTTGGAGTGTCCTGACGCTGATTGATAGATAAGTAATTTTTTAGGTGGTAATTTTACTAGGAACTTATGAGTAATAGTGCAGTTAAGCCAAATCAAATGATTGATGTTGCAGTTGTGGGTGGTGGCGTTTCTGGGGTCTACGCTGCTTGGCGGTTAGCATCTCATCACAAATCTTCTAAGATTCGTCTCTATGAATTGAGCGATCGCATTGGTGGTCGGTTACTATCAATGACAATGCCGGGGATGCCTCATGTTCAGGCTGAGTTGGGTGGGATGTATGTGACGGAATCTCAGGCTATTGTCTGGGAATTGATTAAGTTGCTGAACCTGAAGACAACGGTTGTTGACTTTAGCAGTCCGGGAGTACGGGCCTATGTTCGCGATCGCCATTTGTTGATGAGTGAATTTAACCAACCGGATAAAGTACCTTATAATTTACGGCCGGATGAAGAAGGTAAAAATTATGAGGAATTGTTCGATTTAGCTGTTGGGCGGGCGATTCCTGATAAAAAATTGACTGCGGCCTATTTTGCTTCACCGGAGTGGAAGCGCGATCGCGAAACGCTGAAAATTGACGGTCAACACTTGTATGATTTGAGTATTTGGGAAGTGTTGCTGAAGGAAATTAGCAACGAGGCTTACAATCTCTGTTTGGATACGGGCTTTTTCTATTCGGATTTGGGTACTTGGAATGCGGCTAGTGCGATCGCAACCAGTATATCTCTTCCCTACAGCGATACTTGGTACATGATGGCCGATGGCTACCAAACATTACCGAAAACCCTCGCGACAGAATTTGAGAGAGAGGGTGGGGAAGTATGCCTAAATCATCGCTTAAAAACCTTCGATCGCACTCCAGAAGGGCTGATTAGGTTAAATTTTGTCGATCGCGCTGGCCATTCCCTCCCGCCCGTGTTCGCGAAACATCTGATTTTAGCAATGCCGAAGCGATCGCTAGAACTGTTGGCAGTAAACAATCAGCAGAATTTCCTATTTAGCAATTCAACTTTTCAGGATAATATCCAAACCGTTAGCGGCGATCCCGCTTACAAACTTTTCCTCGGTTATCATCATCCTTGGTGGAACGCACTAGATATTCATGGTGGTACTTCAGCTACAGATTTGCCGATGCAAAAGTGTTACTACTTCGGTACAGAAAGCGCACAAGGGGGCGATACGAATAATCACAACTCGCTATTATTAAGTGTTTTTCCTGATAATATTGCGGCGGGTTTCTGGCGAACGATGGCCTATAATCCAGATGAACCAGAAAAACGTCCCGCCTTTCGCGGAGAACTAGGCGAAATACGGGAATTGAGAGCTTTTCTGAAAAGTGATGGTTCTATTACCACAGACCCCTTAGTTCCTTCTCAGAATATGGTACGGACGGCCCAGCGACAACTCAAAGCCCTACACAATTTAGCAGATATTCCAGAACCTTATACCGCCCTTTATATCGACTGGCAAAAAGATCCCTACGGGGGTGGATGGCACTCTTGGAACCCCCGCTGTCAGCCCTGGGAAGTGATGAAACAGATGCGGCATCCGGTTCGTGGTGCTAATGTTTATGTCTGCGGCGAAGCCTATTCAAATATGCAAGGATGGGTGCAAGGGGCGTTGAATAGTGCAGAATTAATGTTAGAAGAAAACTTTAAGTTGAGCCGGCCTGCATGGTTGCCACCATGTTACGATTTGGGGTCGTAAAATTCATTTGAATTTTCGTCAATCCCCGTAGTAGGGACAGGGCGCCGTGCCCATTGGTGTCAACTTAACATCAAACCCTGTCACAGACTGCTGTTTGACTATTAACCCTAGATCCCCCCTAGCCCCCCTTAAGAAGGGGGGGACAAGAGTCTTATCAAAGTCCCCCTTCTTAAGGGGGATTTAGGGGGATCTAGACTGGGCTATGAACGAGAGATACCAAGGCTTTCAGGCGATTGTTGACACCAACGGAAACTAATCACCGACTCCCCAAGATAAACTCTCCCACTGAGGATTCGGCAAAATAATCGCATCCTGCTGCTGCTGCAAATAACTCCGAATTTCCCCCGCCAACTCCCGACGGCGCCAGATTCATGGCTGTTGCCACTAAATACATCGTTTGATACAAAATCCCAACGTGCTTTAATATTAGGCTGTAGGCCATTGATTCGTAGCCCCAATTTACTCTCGAAAACCGAGAGGATAGCAGAATTAAAATCTGTGGTTCTACCTCTATCTGTACTGACAATCCTGCACTTTTTAGCAATGCTTCTACCTGCTTGGTTTTCCCAGAAATTTTACAAAGTTGGTGTTCTTCGGGTGCATAATAATACAACCCAGCATCAATGTTTTCACAGCGATTGATAGCAGTATAAATCTCTAAATCGTAGCAAGCGCCCCCCGTTGGATAAGGTCTATTGCTGCAATCCATGTTATCTCTGGGGACAATCTCGCGCAATCTCGCGGAACGATAGAGGAATTCTCCTAATTGTGCGACAGTAATCGGCTTTTCTCCATGTTGCCGAATTGTCTTTCTTGATTCTAAAATTGCGGTAAAAGGTGTATCTGTCTGTTTCAAACTGTCGATGTCTGGTTTATAAAGATTGATAATCTCGTTAGATGGTTTGGCTTTGAGTACGGGTGTGGGTTCGATTTGTCCTAAAAATCGAAAGGTTTTGCCAATTAGATTGGAATGTCTGCCGCCGCGACTGCGGGAGTGAAATAATAAATCGTGAAATTCCCATTGAGTCAGAGTTTCACTTTGTTCTAAGCTGCTATTGTTGTTAACAGATGATAGCAGTTCAGCAGTTAACAAAAAGCTGATAAATAATCGGGCGGTGGCTTCAGAAATCCCCGGAATTGTGGTTAAATCGGAGATGGCTTTAGGTTGCGAGAGTTCGTTGATTAAAGCTGCACTGCGCCAATCTTTGAGGATAATTTTGGCTTTGGAAAGGGGGGATTCGACAACTAAATGGGATTTTTCTGAGTGGCAATAGGCAAAGCGCGAAAGTTGATAGTTGTTATCAGTAATTGTCTCTGATAATTGCCATTTATAGGGTGTGGCTATGGGGACGGCTGTAGCGATCGCACTTCCGTCAATTTCTAAAGTATGGTAAACTAAACCCAGGATGACAAATTGTTCTAGGTAGTAGTAGAATTTAGCGAGGGCGGAACTGCCATCGGTAGCAACTACCAGTTGACTTAGGGCTTTTTCCGTTGCGCCTGCGGTAGAAATAATTTTAATCGCCGCGACAATTCCGGGGGAGAGTTTGTTGAGGTTAAAGTCGATGTAGGGGGCTTTTAAAATTAAGCCTTTTTCGGCATCCTCAATTATAGAAATTTCTGGCTTAAAAGAAAGGATGATTTGGGGGATGGTTTCACTCATAATTAATCTTAAAAGAATATCGGGAATGGGTTGATTTGGTGTTCGGGGATTGGTGCATCTAGCCAGCCTAATTTCACGGGAATGTCATAAAGTCGCCCTGGTGCTAAGCGTTTCCAAAAGTGCCGCATTCCTGGTACTATAACTTTGACGACATTTAAGCCAATGTCTGGCCGGGTTTGATCTAAAACAAAGGTTTCTAAGCCTAATGTTTCAGCTATTTTTACGCACTTTTCAACGTCGGCTTTTAAATCATCGCTGGCTAAGGGGGGATAGTCAGATAGTAATTTTAAAGGTTCGGAAGTATCGGGCGTTAAATAAGATTTATTTTCTAGGGTGGCGGTTTTGTACCACTCAACGCTGAGGCCGTCGGAAACTCCGTAATTTGTGCTACCATTGCTGTTAAAAGTTAATACTGCGGGTAAAGATTGATTTACTTCTGTTAAAGCGCGAGATAGGGCAATTTGGGGGTCAAAATGTGCGCCAAAACCAAAAATAATATCTTCGATTTCTCTGTCGATGCGGTGAGAAAGGGCGGCAAAAACGGGGATGTTAAAATCGTTGGTGAGGTCTAAAACCCACAGAGTGCGGTCTATACTTTGATAATAGTTTCTGAGTTCTTGAATGTAGGAATCGTGAAAGCTATCTAAATCAACGGCGGGGACTTTAACTTGATTGTACCACCACAAGGCGACGCTATCTCGCTCGACTAATTCCATAAATCCTTGCAAAATTGCCTCTTCTTTGGTATTGCCGGCGGCGCTACCGTTGGAGTCGGCCCAACAGTCGGGTTTTTCGGGTTTGGGATAGCCGTAATAACAGTAAGCTGTGGGTAGATATTTGACTCGTTGATTAGTTAATGACCAAATTGGTGTCCAGTCAATTTCTCGGCTGGTATCGAAGGGTTCGGGGACTCTTTGAAAGAAGCTGGGACAGGTTCTATTCCAGTCGTGGCGAGTTGTGTATTGCGCTTCGCTAAATCCCATGCAATCATTAGGATGAATGGCGGCTTCTCCCATTGTTTGATAGCTGCCTTTTTTTCGGATTTCGTCGCCTTGATATACGCCGGAATATCTCTCGATGGCTTCTCCCAAGGCGCTGGCTTTGGCTTGTTCGTCGCTTTTACCTTTGCCGGCACTTCTTCCCCGCAGGTTTTCTTTGAGGAAGTACAAATCATCGAACATGGTGGCGAAATTGTGGCCGGCTATGTAGTTTGGTGTTAAAGCATTGGTTGTCTGGGGAACTTTGAGTAAACCGCGCACAACCCCGGTGATGGGACTGATTTGGCTGTCAAATCTTTGCAGGGTTTCGGTTGGGGAAAAGCCGCGATGTCCGCCATCGGCGGTAAAGGTTTTTTTCTGGCTTTGGAGGACAAAGGGCTGGATTTCTTGGGGCGGAAGTTGACCGCATTCGGGGCATTGGGGGCGTTTAGTTATGGTGTGGTTGGTGGTTTTGAGGGTTTTGGTGTCAAAGGTAATTATTGTATTTTCTAAATTTTTATTGTTGCCTTGGACAATCCATTTGGCTAGTTCTGCGGCGGCTAAATTTAAGCTTATTTGTAGGGTGGAAGGTAGGTAAGATGGGGGATTTAATAAGGGTTTTGAGTAGTGTTTTTGACGCTGGATGAAGCTTTGGGTGGGGCGATTTGCTCTCAGGCGTTGGGCGAGACATTCCCAGCAGGCGGTGGTTTCGGGGTGGAAAATCGGCCCGATCGCAATTGTTGCACTTGTAGGTTTTAGGAGTAGCCAAGGTTGGCCAGTTTGAAGGGCTTTTTGGTTGAATTCTCCCAGTTCTGGTTGCAGGTAATCGTCGGCTACGATTAGGGTGATATCTGCGTTGGCTGAGACTTGAATGCCGAGGGTTTCTAGGGCGGTAATGCAGGCTTCGGGGGGGATTTGGCTGTAGGAAATGACGGCAACTTTCAGGGATTGCAAGCGAGATGTGGCTTGTTGGGGGGAGATGTTTAAAAGGGTGTAAAAGGCGGCAGTTTCATCGGGGAGGGAGGTGTCATTTTCGATCAGGTGGCCTTGTTTTTCTAGCAGGGCTAGGGTATAGTAAATTTCTGCGGGTGAGGCTTGACCTCGCAGTTGATTGACGATTTCGTCGGCGGTGTTGTGGCCGTTAATTAAGGGGGTTAATAGTTCGTAAAGGTGGCCTGAGAGGACGAAGGAATCTGACTCGGAGATCAGGAATACTCCGACTGATTTGACGATTTCGACTGTGAAGCAATTTTTAAACTTTGGTTGGTAGAGCATCCTGAAGGGTGTTTAATATAATTTTTGAATGAATCTTAGGATAATATCAAAGCCGAGGCGGGTTTGCTGAGATACTTGATAATTATTAACAAATGATCTTAACGTACAACCAACAGTCCGGCAGGGGTTAAAACCCCTGCCTCAAAGCGAAAGTCCTCTCAAAGAGGACTAATATCATGTCCGATCGAACAATTACAATAAGTAAGGTTTGTATTACTAGCGATCGACCGGACATGATATTACAAGCAGTTACCCGAACCCGATCTAATGAGTTCTTCAGTCCTCTTTCAGAGGACTTTCGCTATGAGACAGGGAATTCATTCCCTGGCGGACTACCGGGTGACTGAGAGGACTGGCGGACTAAAAGCTTAAGTTGACACCAATAGGCATTAATGTAGCTATCGATCGGGTCTGGCAGTGGCAATCAATTTGCCGATCGCAACTTTGATACCTATTTCCCAAATACTAGCAACAGAAAACCACAATTCGTTTGTTTCATCAACAATTTGTGCGATCGCCTCCTCACTCAATCTTTATCGATACCTACGGTTTCCATATCTTAAAAAATTAAACTTATACATAAAATATAGTCGATCGCCCGAAAAGCTAACTCTCCTCGATCGACCCCGCTGTGACTAGAGAGTTCTACTTAACCAAGCCAGGGCGATCGCCTTTGACATTTCCTGTTCGCTTGCCGTCAAATCTTGTTGCAAAACTGACATAATTATATTCCTCTGTTAGATCAACCTAATCTTGTTCGGGCAATTAATGCGGATACGATACAACAGTCCCATCCGCTTGTCAACCCCTCTCTCGCTCACCAGAAACACCAACTCTCCTGAAGCGGTCCCGCTGCGACTAGACAAGCGGGGCCGAAAAACTGGCAAGCTACCGGTGCAGCCTGGGGGAAGCTCAAGGGACTTTATCAGCAGGCGCACAAAGTTAGCGGTGGGAATCCCTCAGTCCGTCCCTCAATCCAACTGCTAATCTGTTCGTCTGTCAGATCGTCAGGTTTGGGAGGCAGGGGTAGAACATAAATCACCGTTTCCCCTTGAGTACCTAGAAGGACGGGAACTGCATCGGGAGCCTGATTGATGCGGACTTCTACGAAGTCTTCAATTAATCCCGCCTCCCGGAGGGTGGCGGTGGGTCGAGTCAGCAAGCTGTTGTAAAGTTCTGGTTCTAACCATGACTGAGCAATCAACCGAGATATTTCGGTTCCAGTGCTTCTCCAATCCTGGGGAAATGCCATAATTTTCTCCTAGCTCCCTTTTGCGGGAAATATAGATTTTGCTTTTATTGTATGGTAGATGCGTTCTCTACAGTTTCGATCGGCAACTATTGACCGCGCCCTGGCTTACAGTCGCCAAAGCCCAACACTTCAGAGTCTAGGAAACTGGCGATCGCCCTTTTTTGAGAAACAGAAATAATATCATTTGCCTTTGACTGGGAATTGTATCATCCTAAATGCTGTAAAGGCGGGTTCGCCAACCATAATCGCCAAAAACAAACAATCTCGAAAACCCGCCCCACCCAACGAACAATCATCATCCACATAGTAATATTCGATGCAAATTTCTGGTTGATGTGGGCGATTGGTGGGGTTGGGCGGGTTTATTTAGATTGTTGGTTATCGTTATATATTGTTGGCGAACCAGCCCCTACAGCTTTTTTATCGTGGTGCAAAATGTGAATTTTTACGGATTTTCTTGATGATACAGTGGTTTTCACTCCCGATAGGTTAATATCATTAACAAGTACAATACCAACTAGCGCACGGACTATGCTCGGACTTAACGGATATCGCATTGTACAAGAACTTCACAGCGGCGTAAAAAGTTTGGTTTATCGAGGCTACCGCGAAGCAGACCAGCAACCCGTTATCGTCAAACTCCTCAAATCCGAGTACCCCACTCTGGAAGAAGTCACCCGCCTCAGAAATGAATACAAAATTGCCCAACCCCTAGACAGTTCTAGTATCACCAAAGTCTATAGCCTAGAAAACTATCGCAATAGCTTTGCCCTAATCTTAGAAGATTTTGGCGGCTCCTCTCTCGACCAGTTACTTACTAACCAAACCTTCCCTTTAACAGAAGTTCTGAGAATTGCCAGTGTCTTAATAGATGCCTTAGATTATTTGCACCGCCATTCGATTATTCACAAAGATATTAAACCGGGCAATATCATTATTAACTCTACCACAGGCGAAGTTAAACTCACTGACTTTAGCATTTCCTCCCGCCTGCAACAAGAGAATCAATCTGTGAGCAACCCCTCGGAACTGGCGGGTACTCTCGCCTATCTCTCCCCAGAACAAACGGGGCGAATGAACCGCTCCGTAGATTACCGAACCGACTATTATTCTTTAGGAGTGACTTTATACGAACTGCTGGCGGGTCAGTTACCTTTTGCCACGGTCGAGCCGATGGAATTAATACATTGTCACTTAGCTAAACAGCCTTTACCACTTTGTGAAATCAGAGAAATTCCCCAAGTTATTTCTGATATTGTAATGAAACTTTTAGCCAAAACCGCCGAAGAGAGATATCAAAGCGCAGCGGGATTAAAATTTGACTTAGAAAGTTGTTTAAATCAGTTGCTTGCTACGGGAACAATAGCACCTTTTGCCATTGCCACCCGCGACAAAGGTAGCCAATTACTGATACCACAAAAACTTTACGGCCGCGAACAGGAAGTAATAGAATTACTAGCCGCCTTTGAAAGAATTAGTAGGGGCGGTGCCCCCGTGCCTGCCCCGAACGCTGATGGGGCAACCACGGGGGGTTTGCCCCTACAATCGGTCGATGCTGCCAACCCGGATGGGGCAACCACGGGGGGTTTGCCCCTACAATCGGCAGAAATCGCCCGTAGGGGCAGTGCCCCCGTGCCTGCCCCCAACGCCGAAATGATCCTAGTATCCGGCTATTCCGGCATTGGCAAAACCGCCATTGTCAACGAAGTTCACAAACCCATAGTCCGCCAACGCGGTTACTTCATTTCCGGCAAATTTGACCAATTTAACCGTAACATTCCCTACTCAGCCATCATCACCGCTTTTCAAGCCTTAATTAACCAATTACTCACAGAAAATGCCGGACAAATTGCCAGTTGGAAACATCAACTCTTAGATGCCCTCACCCCCAACGCCCAAGTCATTATTGATGTCATCCCCGAAGTAGAATTTATTATCGGTTCGCAGCCAGAAGTGCCACAATTAGGGCCAACAGAATCACAAAACCGCTTCAATCGAGTTTTTCAACAATTCCTCAAAGTCTTTTGTCAGCCCCAACACCCCGTTGTCCTGTTTTTAGATGACTTGCAGTGGGCAGATGCAGCCTCCCTGAAACTGATGCAACTGCTGATGAGTGACTCTGACAGCCAATTTTTGTTAATTATTGGAGCATATCGCGATAACGAAGTCAACCCCACTCACCCTTTAATTCAAACCTTAGAAAAAATCCGCGAATCCGGGGCAAATCTCAACAACATCACCGTCCAACCTTTAGCCATCAATCATGTTAGCCAACTAATTGCCGATACTCTCAATGAATCCGCAGCCACAAAACGCATTCAATCCTTTTCAGAACTCCTGTTTAGCAAAACCCAAGGCAACCCTTTCTTTTTAACCCAACTGCTGAAAACCCTCGCCTTGGAAAGCCTGCTGCATTATGAAGCCAGCAGCGATAAATGGCAATGGGATATCGAAGCAATCCAAGCCATTGGCATTACCGATTTAAACGTTGTCGAACTGATTGCTAGAAACATTCAAAAACTACCAGAGGTTACTCAAAAAGCCTTAAAACTTGCCGCTTGTATTGGCAACACTTTCAACTTAGATATTTTAGCCATTGTCAACGAAGCATCAGAATTAGTAACGGGGGCGCAGTTGTGGCCAGCGCTTCAGGCGGGCTTGATTTTACCCCTGTCGGAAGCCTACAAAATTCCCTTGGTATTTGTCGAGTCGGAATCTGAATCAGTGCGGCTGCAAGATGTGAAAGTAGATTACAAATTCTTGCACGATAGAGTGCAGCAATCTGCCTATTCTCTGATTCCCGAAACCGAAAAAAAATCAACTCACTTCCAAATCGGTCAATTGCTGCTGCAAAATACCACACCAGAAGAACGCAAAAACAATATTTTTGCCCTGGTTAATCAATTGAATTTTGGCATAGAGACAACCACAGAGGAATTACCGCTACTGACCACCCAGTCAGACAAAAACCTGTTAGCAGAACTTAACTTGATTGCCGGTCAAAAAGCTAAAGCATCCGCCGCCTTTGAAGCGGCGGTTAATTATTTTAATCTCAGTTTGGGACTGCTGGCTGCCGATAGTTGGCAGAGTGATTATGACTTGACCCTACCTATCTATGTGGAAACCGTAGAAGCTGAATATTTAAACGGTAATTTTGAACAGGCGGAACAGCTTTTAGAAGTTGTGCTGCAAGAGGGAAAAACGCTTTTAGATCGAGTAAAAGTTTACGAAGTTAAAATACAGTCTTATATTTCTCAATATAGACTTTCAGAAGCAATAAAGATAGGGCTAGAAGTGCTAGAAAAATTAGGATTATTCCTGTTTCAAATGTCAGAAATTCCCGAAGATTTGATTCAGGAAATTGCTATCAAAATGACCGAAAAAAACAAAGAAATTGAGAATTTAGCCGACCTTCCAGAAATGACCGATCATTATCAGTTTGCCGTGATTCGGATTATTTTAACTGTTAAGAATGCTGCTCATATAATGAATCCGCCATTAGGATATCAGTTTTTATCTGCAATGGTAGATATCTGTTTAACTTACGGAAATCCTCCTTTAGCTGCTGCTGTGTACGTTAATTATGGTGTCTTTTTGATTGCTGCTGGAGATGTTGATTCAGGATATAGATTTGGTGAGTTATCTTTAAGATTACTGGAGCAAGATAATGCCAAAAATATAAAAGCAAAAGTAATTGTTTTACAGTGCTTTAACACATTTATTAGACACTGGAAAGACCATCTTAGGCAAAGCATAGACTCTTTGCAAGAAGCTTTTAATAGTGGTTTAGAAACCGGAAATTTAGAGTGTGGCTGCTATGCAATTTTAATGTATCACGATCATAAATTGTATTCAGGATGTGACTTAGAATCTCTAGAATCTGAAAGTCGAAAGTATCTGTTGGTGATTCAAAATCTTAAACAAGATTATTCTATTGAAACTTTAAGTAAGACGCGCCAGTGTATTTTAAATTTGCTGGGTCATTCAAACCGACCAACTGAGTTAACTGGCAATGAATATAATGAAAAAGAGGCTCTTAAAGCTGCATTAGAAATAAATAATTATTATATCTTATTTTCTATATACGCTTTTAAAACCTTCCTTTCATATTTGTTTAAAGAACGCGAAGCTGCCGTTGAGAATGCTCGACAAGCAGATAAATATAAAGCACCTGTTAGCGGTCTGATAGCTACAGCACAACTCAACTTTTACTACTCCCTCAGCCTCCTCGCTCAATATCCCCACGTCAGCGAAACCGAACAGAGAGAATATCTCGAACAAGTAGCCACCAATCAACAAACAATGAGACATTGGGCCAACAATTGCCCCGCCAACTACCAACACAAATACGACCTAATAGAAGCCGAAAAAGCGCGAATTTTAGGAGACTACCCCGCAGCCATCACCCTCTACGATGCGGCCATCACCGGGGCCAGAGAACAGCAATACACCCAAGAAGAAGCCCTCGCCAACGAACTCACCGGAGAATTTCACCTAACTCGCGGCCAAGAAAACATCGCCCGCTTCTTCCTCCTAGAAGCATACTACTGCTACATCCGCTGGGGAGCCAAAGCCAAAGTCAAAGACTTAGAAACCCGATATCCGCAATTCTTCGCCAAAATCAACGCTCAAAAACCCCCAGAAACCAGCCTCACCTTAGCCACCATCATCACCAGCAGCGGCAATTCAGAAGGATTTGACTTAGCCTCCGTCTTCAAAGCCGCCCAAGCCATCTCTAGTGAAATAGTCCTCAGTGAGTTGCTAGCAAAACTAATTAAAATCGCCATAGAAAATGCCGGCGCACAAACCGGATATTTGCTACTCAAACACTCAAACACATTCACCATAGAAGCCGTCGGACAAGTCGAAGGCGACAACATCACCCTCTCACAAATCCCCCATCTGCCCCTCCCCGAAATCCTCCCCATCAGCGTCATCAACTATGTAGAAAGAACCAAAAAACCTGCCGTCTTAAACAATGCTACCACCGAGGCAATGTTTGCCGCCGACCCCTATATTGTTGCCCGTCAAACCAAATCCATACTCTGTACTCCCATCATCAATCAAGGTCGCTTCATGGGCGTAGTTTACTTAGAAAACAACCTGGCAGAAAAAGTATTCACCCCAGGGCGCATAGAAGTTTTAAAACTCCTATCTTCCCAGGCATCTATCGCCTTAGAAAATGCCCAACTTTATCAAACCCTAGAACAAAAAGTAGAAGAACGCACCGCACAATTAGCCCAAGCTAATAGAGAAATATTGGTTTTGAACGAACGGCTAAAAGTAGAAAACCTTCGTATGAGTGCCGAACTAGACGTAACCCGCCGCCTGCAACAAATGATTTTGCCTCAACAGCAGGAATTAGAGTCAATTGCAGGGCTAGAAATTGCTGCATTCATGGAACCGGCTGATGAAGTTGGTGGCGACTACTACGACGTACTAAATCACGGCGGTAAAGCCACAATTGGCATCGGCGACGTGACAGGACACGGTTTAGAAAGCGGCGTGTTAATGATTATGGCGCAAACAGCAATTCGCACTTTGCTGGTTCACAAGGAAACCGACCCAGTTAAATTATTGCAGACAGTCAACCAAACGCTTTTTGACAACGTAGAGCGCATGGATTCCGGTAAAAATATGAGCCTTTCTTTGCTAGAATATCGGGACAACACCCTGCATTTGAGCGGACAGCACGAAGAGGTGATTGTCGTGCGTGACGGCGGCCAAGTAGAGCGGATTGATACCATCGAGTTAGGCTTTCCCATCGCCTTGGAAGCAGATATTGCCGATTTCATTGCTTCTACTGAAATACAGTTGAATTCGGGGGATGTTGTCATACTCTACACAGATGGAATTACCGAAGCTTTTAATATGAAGAAAAATCAATACGGTATCGAGCCATTGATTGAAGTTGTTGTCCGTAACAGGGAACAGTCAGCAGCAGAAATCAAGGAAGCTGTGATTGACGACGTGCGGCGATACATCGGGGAACAAAAAGTATTTGATGACATTACTTTGGTTGTAATTAAACAGAAGTAATATCATTTCCGGTTACACTCCTTATGATGTTGACTGTTGACTGTTGACGGTTGACTGTTGACGCCGTGAACAGTCAACTCGAATTTACTATTCCGATGCTAACGGATTTGATATATAGCAATCCTAAATCAGTTTCAATAACTGGTTAACTGGTTCCCAAGCTCTGCCTGGGAACCGATGTCACTCTTGCTCTGCCTCGGCCCAGACTATGGAGGCAGAGCCTCCGGATATGCGTTACCAGGCAGAGCCTGGTAACGAGTATAATCATTTAGGATTGCTATAAGTAGGTAGGCACAAATAAACCTTGCTGTATAACCGAATGTACAACTGCCCGAACCGAAAGCCAATAGCTTCGTTTGACTCGCTTTTGACTACTTAAAGGAGATTCCCGGTTTATGAAGCAATACGGTTCAGTTAAGCCCGATCCCCCCTAGCCCCCCTTAAGAAGGGGGGGACAAGAACTTATACCATTTCTCTAAAATCGTGCAACACTCTTCGACCCCCCCTAGCCCCCCCTTGCTAAGGGGGGGAACAAGAATACTGTTGCATTCTTTTTTAAAATTGGTATTACTCAAAGTCAACCCCTACTCCCCTTCTTAAGGGGGATTTAGGGGGATCTCCGGGGAAGAAACAGTTTTAACCCAAGCGTATTGCTGTATGTATTTTCCCACTCATCTACTTAGTTTCGCTCAATTAATCAACTGCTTGAATGCGTCGTGTTCGCGAATCTTCTCCAAATCAGCTTCACTTTTTGCCAACTCTTTACACACATTCGGATTGAGATTGAGGGCGCGCTTTAAATTTTCAATGGCTAATTCAATTTTACCTTGTAGGGCATAACATCGGGCTTTATTGTACCAAATTCTGTAAAAATCAGGTCGAATTTTAGCAGCATTGTCGTAGGAAGCGATCGCCGCTTCGTATTTTTGCAATTTGGAGAGTGCAACGCCTCGATTGTTCCAAGCGTCAGTATAATCATTTTTAATTTGTAGGGCTTGATTGTAAGAAATTACTGCTTGTTCGTACTCCTGCATTTTGGAAAAAGCAACGCCTCGGTTGTTCCAAGCATCGGCATAATCGGGTTTGGCTTGAATTGCTTGTTCGTAACAGCCGATCGCCTCCTGGTACTTCTGCAACTCCAACAATACCACGCCTCGATTGTTCCAAGCGTCGGGATAATTCGGGCGAATTGTAGTAGCTTGTTCGTAGGAGGCGATCGCCTCTGGATACCGCTGCATTCTCGTGAGCACTACTCCCCGGTTGTTCCAAGTATCGGCTAAATCCGGCTGAATTTGCAGGGCCTGATCGTAAGCTGCGATCGCATTTTCATAACGGTTTTCAAAGAAACAAGCATCTCCCTGTTTAGCATAGTCGGCGGCAGTCAATAGCTGTTGGTAATTGCCATAGTTAACCGGAGCAAATTCTTGAATTTGGGCATCGGGGAATAAAAGGTCTGTTTCTGCCTCTGCCGAGTGATTTTGGTGTTGAATTTCGCCTAAGATAGTTTCAGCGTCAGAAATTAATAGTTTTAATTGAGAGATTGTATCGTAATGCAGACTTTCAATTTCTTGGCGAGCAATTGTTGTCTGCTTGGACAATTTGCCCAACAGAAACCAAACCCCGACTCCGGCTGCTGTCGGAAACAAAGTTAGGGCAATTACCAGCCCGTTAAGCAGTACCGCCGTGCGCCCGAAAGCAATGTCAACTTCTTCTTGAACTCGATCGCGAATTTCTTCTTTAAGTTGCTGTTGTGAGAATTGCTGCTGAACCAACATTGCCGCCGTCGGTTCAGATGCAAAAACGGTATTGGCGCAGACTAGAATAGTCAAAAGGGCGATCGGGCTAATACTTTTTCTAAAGATACTTGACAAACGCATTGCCTTAGTGATACGCACCTGAGTTGCGATTTCCATGTGTCAAGAGATGCTGATAACAATGATCCCAGACTAGCCCATTTGTTCAAAAACTATAAAATACAGGATATCTGTTGTGCAGCCCCCTCCCATCAAATTGCTGACGCAAGAATTGCTAGACGAAGTTGCCGCTTCCTCGCGTCGCAGTCCCCGCCAGCGACAAAACTACAATTTCCACGATTTGTCTGAAAAAGTGCAGCGGTTTGTCAACGTGTTGCAACCAGGCACTTACGTCCGCCCTCACCAACACCTACGCCCGCCTGCCGTTAACGGTTTTGAGTTTTTTGTGGTGATTCAAGGCGAAGTCGGTATTGTTATTTTGAACGAAAACGGTCAAATCCTGCGATCGTTGCGAGTCAGCGCGGCGGGCCCGACTCGCGCTGTCGAACTGCCAGAGGGCACTATTCACACGTTAGTAGCTTTGACAGAGGATACTGTGATTTTGGAGTTTAAGGAAGGGCCTTACGACGTGGGGGCGGATAAAGACTTTTTGGCAGGTTTTCCTGCTGAGGGAACTGCGGCGGCGCGGGAATTAGTCCTGATTTGGGAAGCGGAATTTAACACTTGACTGTTGACTGTTGACGGTTGACTGTTGACGGTTGACGGTTGACTGTTGACTGTTGACTGTTGACTGTTGACTGTTAAAAATCTAAAATCTAAAATCTAAAATCTAAAATCGATTGACTGTTGACTGCTGACAACTAACAACTAACAACTGACAACTGACAACTAACAACTGACAACTGACAACTGACAACTGACAACTGACAACTGACAACTGACTAATTACTGATGAATCTAATTGTCGTCATCCGATTGTATAAATCCGGGGCCGTGCGAATGATTTTTCTCAGGAGCTCATCCGTCACCCAAAAGACGAGGGGAAACGAAAATGTTTTGCTGAATTCGCTGCATAGTAGGTTGGTAGAAACGAGCAATCGATCGATCGCCTCCACTGATTCCAAACCGAGGATCATTAAAGCTGGAGGCTTTTCCCCGTCTATTTCTGCAGCGATTGTCCTGTAGAGAGTTGTCGCCGATTCGGGCAAAAACAGTTGCCGCGGTTGCACGGGACAATTTACTTGCAGTCGATCGACTATTTGCTGCCGCAAAGCCAGCGAGTTGCAGTTGACTAAAACGAAAGAAAAGTAACCTTGGGAAAGACGGAGCGTCCGAATTAAAGTTGAGAACGACCGCTCGTTATATTTAGCTGAGTCGTACTTAGCTGCATCGTCTTTAGGTGTATTTTCTGAGCTTTGCTCGATAAACATAAATTGCATATTTTTTATCTAGTTTTAGAGATTTTCTAGATCAAATGATGTTTCTAAAGAAAATATGAATATCGGAAAATTATTTTTTTCTAAAAAACATTTTGCTAATTATACCACGGTTTTAAATTAATATCAATAGTCCGACCGAAATAGTCTGAGCGACTGATTTGGCTTGAACCACTCAAAAATCACCTGCGACGGCACCACAAAAGAATAGCCACAGGCAGAAATAAGAAACATATTTCGCAAGGGTTTCAGCAATTAATAACGTTCTAAATATCTGGCACGATTGCTCGATTAAATGTAATTTTAAATACCAAAAAATCACCGGAAATTCTCAGCCAGCGGCAAAGTAAACCAAAAACTAGCCCCAGCACCGGGAGTGCTAATTACCCCTATTTGGCCGCCGTGAGCACCAATAATTTGCCGACAAAGATATAGACCCAAACCCAAACCGACGGAGTTTCGGGATTGATCGCCCCTAACGTAAAGGTCAAAAAGATGTTCGCACTGTTCCGGCAATATTCCCGCCCCGTCATCTTCCACGGTACAGTAAATCATCATACTTCCGGGATTGGGGATTGGGGATTGGGGATTGGTAATGGGGGATTGTGGATTGGTAATCGGTAATTTGTGGATGTCTTGTTTTGCTGTGCTTTGATTTATAGTTAATTTCCCCGCCTTGATTACTTGAGCCGAAACTGTTAAATTCAGTCCCGGCATATTGTGTTTCAAAGCATTAGCTATTAAATTAGAGAACACACGCCACAACTGAGTTCTGTCAGCATTCACGGCTGGCAAATCATCCGGCACCAAATTTTTAAAAGTAGCTTTACCCTCATTCATTAAAGGCTCCAAATCTGTCGCCGCAGCTTCAACTACCGTTCTCAACTCAACCGATTCGCAGTGTAAAACCAAACCGCGCAATTCCCCGGCGTGAACTTCCAACAGCGAATTTATCAACCGTAATTGCTGCTCGCTACCTTGAATCATCCGCTCCAAAATAGAACGGGGAATTGCGATCGAATCCCCGGTTTTCGTTTGCCAATTTTTCAGCACCATTAACATTCCCGCTACCGGGTTTCGCAAGTCGTGAGAAAGAGCGTGGATAAACAGCCGCAGCGATTCTTGTGCCTGTTTGCGCTGCGTGATATCCTCAATTAAACCCTCATAATAAAGTACGGCGCCGGTGCTATCCCGTACCGCCCGCGCCTTCTCAGAAATCCAGACAATACTGCCGTCTGAGCGGTAAATTTTAGATTCAAAATCCGATACTGTGCCGCTTTCCTCGATCGATCGCAAAAACTCATTTCTGCGAGCCGGATCGACGTACAACTGCCGCTCAATATCAGTAAACTTTGCCGTCACTTCTTCCGGGGAATCGCAGCCGTAAATCCGCGCCAAAGCTGGATTTGCAGTAATATAACGGCCATCGGGAGTGCTTTGAAAAATCCCTTCGTCGGCATTCTCAAAAATGCTGCGGTACTTCGCCTCCGCCGCCTCCAACTGCTGGTAAGCAGATTCCAACTCACGCCTGGTACTAAACTCTTTCCGTTGCAGACATTCGTACCAATAAACCGACAAATCGCAAATCAAACAAAACCAAAACAAATATAAGTACAACCCGGTCAACTTAAAAGGAGTATACTTAGCAAAACTTAGATTTAAAACCAAATTTATCCCGACGTGGCAAAACAAAACGCCGAGTTGAGAAATCAGGTGGAGACGCCAGCGGACGGGCATCAGGGTAGCTTGGATCAGAAACGCTAAACTCCAGGTAAAAATTGGTAATTCCCCGGCTTGTGCGACAGCTAGCCCAAGCTGTACAACCACCGTCAGCGACCACGAAAAACCCAAAAATAGCAAACCGGGATAGCGCTGTCCGAAGGAGGTTTTTTGCAACACAAAACAGGTCAACAAACCCAATTCTACAGCAGCGCTAGTGTACAAATAAACACTTTTAAACTCCTGTCCAGCAAAGAATCTTTCGCCCAGAAAATAGACAGTTATTGTGAAGGCAAAAAAGATGGCAATTCCGACAGCAGGGCGCAGCCGATCTCGGAGGAAGCGATCGCGCCACACCTCATAAACCGTTAATGCCTGAACTGATTTTGCATTGCCCAAATAGTTCATACCATTTTAGATTTTAGATTATATCAATTCCGGTTGCACCGGAATGACTGTTGACTGTTGACTGTTGACTGTTGACTGTTGACTGTTGACTGTTGACTG
>NZ_JAUBRC010000059.1:0-36854 GCF_036701635.1 Microcoleus sp. N9_B4
TGTGCAATCGTTTGGGAGTTTTGTGTTTCCGAATCTATCTTCCTTTCCTTCTGCTTGAATATCTGCGGAATGTGGGGTGGAATTGGGGACGATACCCTTTACGGCGGAAAGGGTTTTGATACTTTGACTGGTGGTGCGGCTAGTGATTTCCTTTCTGGCAATCGAGGTGAAGATATCCTAATTGGTGAAAAAGCCGACGATACCCTCTACGGCGGTCAAGGCAATGATTTTCTGGTAGGAGGTGAGGGTAACGATTTCCTCAGTGGTGATTTGGGGGATGATACTTTAGTAGGGGATGTAGGGAGCGATCGCTTCTTATTATCTACCAATTCTGGTATTGATACAATCGATGACTTTGAAGTCGGTCAAGACTTATTAGTATTGGGTAACGGGTTGAGTTTCTCGCAATTGGCGATTGCTCAAGATAGCGGTTCAACATTAATCCGGTTTGCACAAACAGGGGAGATTTTAGCTTCTCTGGCAGGTGTTTCTGCTAGCAGTATCAGTGCTGCTAATTTCGGATTGATTTGAGATTGAATGCGCCGGGGGAGCAATCCTTTATCCCCTGGCCATATTCACTCGGCGGTTGAAACCGCCGAATAATCTTCAATCCGCGCCGGCGGATTTTGTCTGTGTACACGCGGTTGAAACCGCCGAATAATCAAGGAGATAAAACCCGGTTTAACCTAACTTTTCACATCAGCATCGCTGATAGCGCATTCCTGGTAACTGCGAAACTAATCCCAACAATTCCAACTGCAAAAGTATACTAGAAACCGTCCCCGCTTCTAATCCCGTTGCTTCCACAATTGTATCAAAAGAAATCGACCCAGATACGATCGCACTTAACACCTTAGCCAATTCCGGCTCCAACAGCGGCCCTTGCTTCTCAACCGTCGGATTTGGAGGAAATAGCGACAACTGCTCGGCTCTATCCAATTTTGGCATAGCTCCGAGCATTTCCAACAGCCTGTCTTCGCTTAAGAGTCGATCGCTACTCGGCAGAATCGGATGAGCACCTTTACTCAGCAACTCCAAACACCCAAACGAACGCTCATCATCCAATCTTGCCGTCAAAACATACACATCTCGGCAAAAATCATTCGCTTGATAAGCAGTAATTAAAGCACCAGATTTATGGGGAGCTTCTATCACAATTGTAGCGCGACTTAAACCAGCAATTATGCGATTTCGGCGGGGAAAATTAGTTCTATTCGGTTGAGTACCCGCCGGATATTCACTAATTACCAATCCCTGCTGCAAAATGCGATCGCACAATCTCTCATTTTGTTTAGGATATACAATATCTACTCCCGTCCCCACCACTGCAAAAGTCCTTCCTCCCGCCTCCAAACAGCCTATATGAGCCTCTGTATCAATACCAGCAGCCAATCCCGAAACCACAGTAAAATCACTTTTAGCCAATGCCGTACTAATTTTGTGAGTCCACCTTCTGCCGTATTCCGAAGGGCTGCGAGTACCAACCATTGCCACCGTCGGCGTAATTCCTTGATTCTCTTTGCGATCGACATTACCACGATAATACAACACTGGTGGCGGATTGGGAATTTCCAATAATAAGCGGGGATAATCTGAATCGGCTGGCGTCCAAAAACAGGGATTTTTTATAAGATGTTTTTCGAGAAATTCTTCAGGATTAAGTTTAGTTCGTTCTTGGGAAATAGTTTCAATTATCTGCTTACCAAACCCTTCGACTCGCATAAAATCAACTGGTTTTGCCGTCCAAGCTTCTGCCAAACTATTGAAATTTTGGTGCAATCTCTGCAACAGAATCGGCCCGATACCGTTAATTTGCGACCATGCTAACCAGTAAGCGCGTTCTTCTAGCAACGAGTTACCCTCAACTTATCTGAGAATAATTTTATCATTTTTGGTTTAACATATAGAAATCCTAAATCATTTGTTAATTTCTTACTCCCTCCCCTTGGTAAGGGGAGGGTTGGGGTGGGGTAAAAAATTTACGATTCCTACAAGGATTGCTATATAAAGATTTTTTTACGAACCGCGAAGGCGCGTTAGCGAAGCGGCGCGAAGGGAATTAAGAGGGATGTTGACAATTACTGGCTAGGTTTTCCAATCAACGAAACGGGCGTAAATATAAGCAATAATTTCTCCGATCACAGTCCGAAAACCTTCGCTCGATTTCCACCATTCGTGGGGGTTGTAATCTTGCGATTCAGCAGCTATAATCCCGACTTTAATCTCAGGATTCAGCACTTCTTTGAAAACAATCCAACTTCTGCGGGCGTGAGGGCCAAAAGAATAAAGATTAATTGAGTCAACTTTTATGGCAGAAGCAGCCAGCCAATCGCGAAGTGCGATCGCAGAAGCAGCAGTGCGGTGTTTGACAACACTCGCTGCTGGTACTGCTACTACTTGGTTTTTATCAAATCCTAGCGCAATAAAAGTCGCGGCAGTTAGTGCGGCATAATTTTTATATTCAGCGAGATAGAAGCCTTTACTTAAAGGAACTCCTGTCGTAATTAATTGGCTGTATTCCCCTTTTTTGAATTCGGCGATCGCACTTTCGATCGCATAATCCGGCAACCAGCCTTCGACAACCAATATATCTGCTTTAATCGGCGCATTAACCGCCAAAAATGGATGGATATTTGTGAGAATTAAGAGCATTAAAATTATCAATCCCGTGCTTGCAATTACCCAACCTTCCCTGGTAATTACCCACATTTCTCGACGACGGATTAGACGAATTCTCATTTTAACTCGATCTAGATGTTTTCGGGTATGGAGGCAGATTAGGCGAGACTGGGGAAGAGGGAAATAGTGGGAAAGTGATAGAATTTCCCAATGCCCAATGCCCCATTCCCAATGCCCCATTCCCAAATTATTGGTGTTTCAGGTACTCAAAAACGCTTTTATCCCCGATATCCTGCGGCATTGGTTGAAAAAACTTACGTACAGCAAAGATGATAAACAAAGCCGCCCAAATAGCTAGCAAAAATTGTTCATTTTCGGCTGACAAAAAGCCGAAAATATGTCCTAAAATTAAGAGAGGAACTCCCGGAGTCAAAAACTTAGTTTCGAGGCGATTAAAGCAGAATGCTTCCTTAAAATAAATGCCATTTAAGGCGGCAAAAGTAAAGCCAATTCCCCACAACGTGGCGGGATGTTCGTACACTGCTAAAGCTAGAGGTTGGCTGCTTTGTAGGGCGACAAACAATGCTGCCGCGCCGCCGATCGCCCAAAACGCCTGTAGTGTTCGGTGCAGCGCAATCATGTAAATGTGAATAGTTGCCAAGCTGACGCCTAAAGCTATCCAGAAACAAGCAAAAACAGGCGTTACAGCTTGGATAGCCATCGGGTTGTCGCCCTGTTGCAGCACCAGAGTAGTGCCGATCGCAAAACACAGCGCCGCCACCCCCAATCCGGCGCGGTAAATCAACACTCCCGTGCGATCGTTTTGAGTAATCGTAAATTCGCCGAATTGTCCTTGATAGACTGGCGATTCATCAGGTGATTTCAGTAGTTGCATAATAGCTTCCTCCTATCAGACACAATGTACTTCTGCCAAGATATACTTTATTGATAAACCGAGCCAGCGAGACCGAGCGATGCCTAAATTTAACAAGCCTAAACTTAACCAGCCTAAAGTTAACAAGTCTAAAGTTAACAAGTCTAAAGTGGACGATCGCCCCGATCTAAGCAACTCCCTTCCTTCACAATCCGAACTTCCTCCAGTTCAGCTTGATGAAACCATTGTAGCAGGCAGAAGACCGAAACCGGTAAACGACTTTCAGAGCCTGCTGGAGGAATTATCCGAATTGAGAGCGGGGTTCGATCCAGAAATGTTAGCGCATCTCGATAAAAATATGCCATTTAATACCACGCAATTTGAAACTAAAATCAGTAAGATTTTGGGGTCAAAAAATATTGATTTCAGCCTAAAAAATTCACTCAAATATCTAGAGTACATCAAGCAAAATATTCAACTCCCCTGCCACGTTACCGGCATAGAAGAGTTTGAATGGGAAGAAGAATATACAATGGGTTCGGGCAGCAAAAAAGAATATGCACGGCTCAAAAAAACTCAACCTTCTTATAGTGATAGATTCACAATTAATCGGTTGGAGGATTTGGTGCTTCAGGAAGAAGGCATATTTGTGGAAGTGCAGCGCGTCGGCGACCGCCAAAAGTTTATGTTGCCTTTATTCGAGTTAGAATCAGTTGATGCAAGTTCCCGAAACAATCAGTTATTAGATGATTATGCCGTGTGGTTTATCAACTATTAAGGAAGAGTGGAAAAGTGGGGGAGGGGAAGAAGGGAAGAGGGGAAGAGTGGGAGAAGGGGAAGAGTGAGGGATGGGAAAAATCTTCCTTCTTCCTAACATCCGTTACATCCGTTACAGAATCCGTTGCCGAACTTCCTTCTCCCTTCTTCCTTCTTCCTTCTTCCTTCTTCCTTCTTCCTTCTTCCTTCTTAATTAAATGGAAGCTGGCAAGTGCGATCGCGAAACCAAAGCCAAAGCTTCAACCAAACTGCGAACAGCCGCAATCATCGCCACTTCGCTATTAAGTTGGCTAACAGCAGAACCGACACCAACACCCGCAGCACCGGCTCCAATAGCGAGGGGTGCGGTGACGCTGGAGATACCGGAAGCGCAGAGTACGGGGACGGATACGGCGCGGGAAATTTCAAAGGCTGCAGCCAAAGTAGGCGCTGCTTTTTCAATTAATCCCAAGGTGCCGGCGTGAATTGGTTGAGCGCTGGTGCCACCTTCAGTTTGAATGATGTTAGCGCCAGCTTTGACTAATTCAATTGCTAATTGCACTTGTTTGTCGAGTGTCAAAATGTGGGGAACTGTCACAGAAAGAGTGATGTTTGGAAATAGCGATCGAGTTTCGCGAGTCAACTGCAAAACTTCCTCAGCTTCAAAGCGGCGGCCTACTGCGTAGAAAGCATCAAAGTTGCCAATTTCAATCAAATCAGCGCCAGCTTCTACTGCAGGCACAAACTTTTCCGGTTCCACCGCAGATACACAAATTGGCAAATTTGTCAACTTTTTTGCCATCAATACCAAATCTCGATCGGCAGCAATATCAACAAAGGAAGCACCGCCGAGATCCGCTGCTTTGACGACAGCAGCAACGTTGGCGGCATCAAAATTATTTAAACCGCTGATAATTTTCAGGGCGCGGCCTTGCTCAAAAGCGCGCTGCAATTTAGAATTTACACTCATCGTTAGTTTTCCAACTCAAAAAATTTCTTAGACTCATTTTGACACGAATTAGAACAATTTTTGATTTTTAATTCTTAATTTTTAATTACTACGCGGCTGGCGAAATTTGTAAACATCTTTGATAACTTGTGCCCAGCCGTCAGAGAGAGATTCGAGAATCCGAGATCCTTTTTCTTTCGTCGCCGCCGTCGCATCGCCCAACACACCACTTTCAGTCAACTCTCGCGTCAGCCAAGCAAAAGGCAAATTCCCTTCCATACTCAGCAAACTGTCTGTTGGTAAACCCTGCGGGTACTCGCAAACAGCCAGTTCCATTTTCACCTGTTCGGGCAAAATTGACAACATCAAACTCGTTTCTGCATCACCAGCGTGAATCCCAAACTCCAACTCCTTCGCAGTTAATAATTCAGCAGCAACATTCGGAACGCGCCAAACAAACAGCGGAAAAACAGAGAAATTTTGATATTTTTGATGAATATCCCGCGCCGCAATTTCCATCACCTGTGGCTGTCCGCCGTGACCATTCATTAACACTAATTTCCGAAATCCAGCCTGATAAATACTGTCCGCAATTTCACTAATTACTGCTAAAAGTGTCTGAGCACTGAGCATAATTGTACCGGGAAAATGGCAGTGTTCGTTCGACTTGCCATAGTACAAAGGCGGCAAAGCATAGGCGGGAATATTTGCCTCTAACTTTGCCAGGGCTTTGCCTAGCACTGCTGTGCTAATTGCCGCATCTACAATTAAAGGCAAATGGGGGCCGTGCTGTTCGATCGCACCTAGCGGCTGAATTATCACAGTATTTTCCTTATCCAGCATAGACTGAATTTCTCTCCAAGTCAGATAGGGAAAAAAGCGCGATTCGGGAATAAAATTGTGCATATTGTAGCGGCAAGAGCATAGGCAACCAAGGCAATTAACTAGCCTGAAAATTAAAAAGTAATTCCCAAGATAGATAACATCTTCTGTCTGTCGGTAGATAATATAATATAGCAGATACTTTAATAGCGCGCTGATAATATACGCTCGCCAGCTCAGACCGAAAGACGTAGAGACGACTAATTGATGGAAGCTTGGCAAACCCCACAAACTAATTTAACTGACATTCCGATCGCCGAGGAACTGTCGCGCCGCATCCCTCGATCGCACGATCAAAAAGCAGAAAACCGATCGCTGCAAACGCTGGCTCGACAATTGGCAACCTCACCCCACACGCTGCTCAAAACACTGGTGACGATCGCTAAAGATTTGTGCGGCGCAGGAAGCGTCGGAGTTTGCTTGCTAGAAGAAAATGCAACTTCCGAACAAATATTTCGCTGGGAAGCCTTCGCGGGCGCGTGGGAAGCAGCAGAACATAGAAACACACCCCGCACATGGCGTTGGTCGGGAACCCCGAGCGATCGCCAAATTCCCCAGCTTTACTTCGCTCCAGAACAATACTTCACCGACTTACAGCAGCTAGTAGAATTGCCGATCGCCGAAGCATTAGTCGTGCCGCTACAAGCAGAAAATCAACCGCTGGGGGCAATATGGATTGTATCTCACGAGGACGATCGCCAATTCGATGCCGAAGACTTGCGGATCGCGATCGCCCTAGCAGACTTTGCCGTTGCCGCCGTACAAATTGATCGCGCCCATCAAACCAAAGAAGCTTTGTTCGATCGCGAAGAACGCTGGCAGCTAGCCTTGCAGGGCAACAACGACGGGATTTGGGATCACAACCTGCAAACCCATTGCCAGATTCTGAGCGATCGCGGTTTAGAGATTTTGGAACGTCGGCCCGAAGAAGTCAAGGACTTCAGCCAATATTTGAGCTACATTCATCCCGATGATTTGGAGATCGTGCAAAGCAATTGGCAGCAGCACTTGCACCGAGAAACCTCACATTACTGCTGCGAGTACCGCGTTCGCTGTCCCGACGGGCGCTACAAATGGATTTTAGTCAGAGGGCGAGCAATTTGGGATGAGTCAGGCAATCCCCTGCGGGCCGTCGGTTCCGTGACAGATATCAGCGATCGCAAACAAACTGAAATTGCCTTAAAACAAAGCGAAGAACGTTTGAGCGTCGCCATCGAAGGCTCAGGCATGGCAACCTGGGATTTAGACGTGCGAACAAATCGAGTAATTTGGTCGGCGACCCATTTCAGCATTTTGGGCTGCGAACCAGTACCAGACGGTGAAACAACCGTGGCTGTGTGGGAAAACTGCGTGCATCCAGACGACTTAAAGCCAGTCATGCAAGCAGCCAAAACAGCTCGGCAAACGAGATCGCTCTACTCCCCCGAATACCGGATCATCCGTGCCGACAACGGAGAAATCCGCTGGTTGAGCGCGTTCGGGCGCTATCTCTACGACGCCGCAGGCGAAGCAGTGCGGTTTATCGGAGTATTATTTGATGCTACCGATCGCAAAAAAGCCGAACTCGCCCTACAAGAGAGCGAACAAACCGTGCGCCGTCAACTTGTAGAGATAGAGTCGCTCTACCAAACAACTCCCGTGGGTTTGGCCGTTTTAGACACAGATTTGCGGTTCGTGCGGATCAACCAGCGGTTTGCCCAAATGAACGGCTTGGCCGTAGAAAGGCACATCGGCCACACCCTGCGCGAAATTGTCCCCGACTGGGCAGATACAGCCGAACCTTTGTTGCGCCACCTTCTAGACACCGGAGAACCGATCCGGAATTTTGAACTCACGGGTAAAACTAGGGATCAACCCACAGTTGTTCGCACTTGGCTGCAGAATTGGTGGCCGCTCCGAGACAGGGGCCCAGAGATTGTCGGAATTCATATCGTGGTACAGGAAATTACCGCTCGCAAAATGGCCGAACTCGCCTTGCAAGAAAGCTACAACCGTTTCCAATCAGCTACAAGGGCGATCGACGGCATGGTGTTTGAGTGGGATTTGGCAGCAAACTCAGTTTACCGTTCCGAGGGACTGTGCTCGATCGTCGGTGTCTACCCAGAGGATGCACCGGCAACACCAGAGTGGTGGAGAGAACGCATCCATCCCGTCGATTTGGCACGCATCCAAGCCGGGGGGCAATCAATCTTTAATATTCCGGATCGCTATGAAATCGAGTACCGAGTCCAGCACCAAGACGGGCGCTGGATCGATGTTTGGGAACGCGGCTGTTTGATCCGCAACCAGCAAGGTGAAGTGACCAAAATAGTCGGCTTCACCAGCAACATTACCCAGCGCAAGCAAGTAGAAGCAGCACTGTGCGATCGTGAAACCCACCTGCAGTTGATTCTCGACAGCGCCAAAGACTACGCCATCTTCACCCTCGACATCGGCGGACACGTTACCAGTTGGAACGCAGGGGCCGAGAGATTGCTGGGCTATTCTGAAGCTGAAATCGTCGGGCAGCACGGACGCATCATCTTCACCCCAGAAGACTCAGCAGCCCGAATGCCGGAAGCAGAAATGCACAGTGCCCTGACTCAGGGAAAGGCAGAAAACGAGCGCTGGCACCTCCGCAAAGATGGCAGCCACTTTTGGGGCAGTGGGCTGGTGATGCCCCTGCGTGACGCAGCCGGCGAGGTGCAAGGTTTCCTGAAAATTATGCAGGACAAAACCGAGCGCCGGCAAATAGAAGAAGCACTGCGGCAAAGCGAAAATCTCTACCGCACCCTCGCCGATGGCGTCCCGGAATTAATGTGGATCAACACAGCCGACGGCAGGTTAGAGTTTTGCAACCAACACTGGAAAAGCTATACGGGCATGAGGCCAGAATTGCCGCTGCCGGCGCCGGTGCTGCACTTATTTCATCCTGATGATTTGCCAGCAGTTGTCGGCACGCGCACTGCTGCGATTGAAGCAGGGGAAGCCTACGAATTTGAGTGTCGGGTACGCAGGTTTGATGGTAATTACCGCTGGCATCTAGCGCGACTTGTGCCCGTCAAAGACAGGGGGGGAAAGGTGGTGCAATGGGCTGGGATCGGCATTGATATTGACGATCGCAAACGAGCAGAAGAAAGCTTAGCAGAAAGCGACCGCCGATTCCGCTTCCTGGCTGAGTCGCTGCCCCACCTGATTTGGAACGTAGACTCCGCCGGAGAAATTCGCTTTACCAATCAACAAAAATGGTCGGAATATCTGGGGATGTCTTACGAGGAAGCCGCTCAAAACAATTGGGAATCCCTAATCCCGCCCTCGGATTTGGCAGAATCTTGGGCCCGCTGGGAAGAATGTCTAATCACCGGAGAAGTTTATCAACTCGAGCTGCGCCTGCGGCGGGCAGTAGACCAAATGGAACGCTGGCATTTGTCCCGCGCCGTGCCAATTCGCGGTGCGGGGGGCCAGATTGTCGAGTGGATCGGCACAAACACCGATATTCACGAGCGCAAACAAGCCCAACTCAACGAGCAGTTTCTCTCTGATCTCGAAGTCCGCTTGCGGCAGCGCATCAACCCCGCAGAAATGTTGTGGGAAGCGATGAACAGTCTGGGAGAATATTTAAAGGTCGATCGCTGTATATGGCACGAAATCGATGTAGAAGCCGATCGGGCAATTGTCCACCAAGACTGGCACCAGTCCGACCTTGCCAGCACCGTCGGCATCTATAAAATCTCAGACTTTAAGACGCCAGAACTGAAAGCTCTCTCTATCGCAGGTCAAACAGTTGTCATCTCAGATATCGCTAATTACCCCCATACAGGGCATTTATTCGATAACTACGGTGCCCTGTCGATTCGGGCTTTGGTCGATGTTCCCTGCCTTCAGGAAGGGCGCTGGGTGGCTCTTTTGGTAGTGACATCAAAGGCTGTGCGGCACTGGCGGCCCGATGAAGTTTGGCTGATGCAAGAAGTGGTCGCTCGCCTCTGGACGGTGATCCTACACGCGGGAGCCCTGCATGAGCTGCACGAAAGCGAGGCTCGGTTCCGCGCTCTAGCTGACAACATCGCTCAGTTGGCCTGGATGACAGATGCTGCTGGGGGGATTTTCTGGTATAACCAGCGCTGGTTTGACTACACCGGCACCACCCTAGAAGAAATGCAAGGCTGGGGCTGGCAAAAAGTGCACCACCCGGAACACATCGATCGCGTTGTGGAAAAATTTAGGCGCAGCCTTGAAATAGGCGAAGTCTGGGAAGATACTTTCCCCTTGCGCGGTAAAGACGGATCGTACCGCTGGTTTCTCTCCCGCGCCGTGGCGATTCGCGACGATGGAGGCAACGTGCTGCGCTGGTGTGGCACCAACACTGACATTACAGATCAAAAAGTTGCAGAAGCGGAACGGGAACGCCTTCTAGCACGGGAAAAGGCAGCGCGGGAAGAAGCAGAACGCGCTAACCGCGTCAAAGACGAATTTTTGGCTGTTTTGTCCCACGAATTGCGGACTCCCTTAAACCCGATTGTGGGCTGGGCGAAGCTGCTGCAATCGAACGTTCTGACACCGGAAAAGCAGCGTTATGCCTTAGAGACGATCGAGCGCAACGCCAAACTGCAAACCCAGCTTATCGAAGATTTGCTCGATGTGTCGGGGATTCTGCAAGGTAAGGTCAGCTTGAATATTGTACCTGTGGATTTAGCCGAGGTGATCGGCGCTGCCACTGAAACGGTGCGTCTGGCGGCCCAAGTCAAATCGATTCAAATCAGCACTCACTTGGCACCGCATCTGGGCCCGGTGTTGGGCGATGCGGGCAGGCTTCAGCAGGTAGTCTGGAATTTGCTGTCAAATGCCGTCAAGTTCACCTCGCCGGGAGGCAAAATCGAAGTCGTTCTCGATCGGGTTGACACCAAGGCCCAAATTACTGTAACTGATACGGGAAAAGGTATCGAACCTGATTTTCTGCCCTATGTATTCGACTACTTCCGGCAAGCTGACAGCTCGATGACGCGCAAGTTTGGCGGATTGGGTTTAGGATTGGCGATCGTCCGCCATCTCGTAGAACTCCACGGCGGCACGGTGAAATCGGACAGTCCCGGCGAAGGAAAAGGTGCAACATTTACCGTCTGGATACCCCTGATGCCCGTGCAATCTCAGACAAGTCCTGCAGCAACTGCGTCGCGGGACGAATCCTTTAATTTGAGCGGTATTAAGGTGTTAGCGGTTGATGATGATGCTGATGCGCTAGATTTGGTGGTTTTTCTGCTTGAGGATTGTGGGGCAAGCGTTACAGCCGTTGCTAACGCCGCCGATGCCTTGGCTGTTTTAACCCAGTCTGTGCCGGATTTGCTGTTGAGCGATATTGGAATGCCCGATACTGACGGTTATATGTTGATGCGCCAGGTTCGGGCTCTGGCGCCCGACAAAGGGGGACTGGTTCCGGCGATCGCCCTCACGGCTTATGCTGGAGAAATTGACTATCAGCAGGCCCTGGCTGCGGGGTTCCAGCGGCACATTTGTAAGCCTTTAGACCCCGACAAGTTGGTGCAGGCGATTTTGGATTTGCTCGATCGATCGGGCGAAAATATTTTTTAAGGTCTTTTTGTGTCTAAAAATTCTTTATTTAATGAACCGCGAAGGCGCTAAGAACTTGAAGGAAAAAAGGAAGAAGAAAGGAAGAAGTTAATAATCTCAATTCCGGTTATATCTGAGATATTGCACCATTGTCAGGAACAGGCTTTTCGGCCTGTTCCACAAAAAGTGAATTTTCTTGTGGAACAGGCCGAAAAGCCTGTTCATAAAAAGCTTATTGACAATGGTGCAATATCTCAGATGTAACCAATTTAATCGTCGTTCGATCGCGCATCATATCCAATAAAAAAACCTCACAGAGGGAGGTTTTTTGATGATTATTGGTACTGATCGGACAGGTTAAAACATCCTGTCCCTGCATGATGCCCACAGCCCTAAGACTCAATTCTTAGCGGTAGTCAGTGCGGACTGCTGGGTCGCGATCGGCTGTTGTAGTGGTATAGCGGACATTTTCTTCACGTTTGCGGGGAATCAAACCCAACAAACCAGACAAGCCTAACAATCCCAACCATCCCCAATCAAAATCGCGATCTGTTTCAGCATTGTAGACATCGGAGCGAGGAGTGGTGGTGGTTGTAGTGTTGTTAGTACCGCCAGTCGTATCTGTCTGAGCTGAAGCAGGTAGATGAGCTGGTGCTATGGCTAACCCAGCAGCTATAATACCTGCACCGATTGCTTTGGATAAATCAGAACCTTTCATAATTCAAATGCTCTCTGTTGGCTAAAATCTTTAACTATCAAAACTATATCAATTGGCTTTTAAAGTTAAATCCACCTCTAGCAGTAAAGATGGTTATGTTCCACGTATAACTACAGATTGATATCAAATTTTTAGCAGGCGCACAAAATTAAAAATTGCTCGCTGTGACCGGAACGGCACTCTGGGGTGTCTCATATAGTTTCCGGCCCCATCGCTATTGTTCAAACAGTCAACAGTCAACAGTCAACAGTCATACAGACAACAGTCAACAATCATACAGACAAGGTGTTGTTGACAAAAAAAGGTAAACTCAGATATTGCACAGATAAGTGTTGGAACTCGATCGACGGAGATCAAAACTTTTGGGAATAGAGTTACGCAGCTACGTATTTCTAGACAACTTGCAGCCACAGCACGCAGCATACATCGGCACAATCGCCGCCGGATTCTTGCCGCTGCCGGGGGATGCGTCGCTGTGGATAGAAATTTCGCCCGGTATCGAAATTAACCGAATTACCGATGTCGCCCTCAAATCAGCCTCCGTGCGCCCAGGAGTGCAGATAGTCGAACGCCTGTACGGCCTTCTGGAAGTACACTCGAGTCAGCAGGGGGAAACGCGGGCCGCAGGTAAAGCAATTCTAGAATTCATGGGAGTCCGCAGAGAAGAAGGTATCAAACCGCGAGTGATTTCCAGTCAAATTATTCGCAACATTGACCCCCATCAAACACAATTAATCAACCGCACCCGCCGCGGACAGTTGCTGCTGGCGGGACAAACGCTTTACGTCTTAGAAGTAGAACCGGCGGCCTATGCAGCGCTGGCGGCCAATGAAGCAGAAAAAGGCGCATCTATTAACATCTTAGAGGTTCAGGCTGTAGGTAGTTTCGGACGGCTTTACCTCGGCGGCGCAGAACGAGATATTATAGCAGGTTCCCAGGCAGCAATTGCGGCGGTGGAAAACGTGACGGGTAGAGAAAATCCAGCAATTTTTGGCCGCAAGGAATAGCCGTTAAAGGAGATGTAATTATGGCAAACACACAGCATTTAGCGCTGTTAAAAAAAGGTGCAGTTACTTGGATTGAATGGAGAAGTCTCAATCCAAATATAGAACCGGATCTTAGCGAAGCTAACCTCGCGGAAGCAAATCTCAGAGGTGCACATCTTTGGCGCTCGAACCTTTTTAAAACAGATTTGTTTAAGGCTAAATTAATTGCGGCCAACCTCGCCGAATCTAATTTTAGTTTAGCAAATCTTGCCGGAGCGCAACTGCTCGAAGCTAATTTAATTAAAGCTAATTTAACTGGAACCAACCTCCAAGCGGCAGACCTCAAGGGAGCTGATTTGAGCGGTGCTAATTTAATTGGGGCTGACCTCACGGGTGCCAATCTCCAACAAACAGATTTCGGTGATGCGAATTTAATCGGTGCGGTGATGTCTGGAGTTAATGCGATGGGCGCGAACCTCAACTTTGCTAATCTCAGTCAAGCTAATCTGACTCAAGCCGAATTGATTGAAACGCATTGCTATGCAGCTAATTTCTCTAAAGCTAACCTCGGGGAAGCTCACTTCACTGGAGCATATCTTTTCCGGGCAAATCTCTGTTTTGCACAGTTGAGCGCGGCAGATTTCCGGTGGACAAACCTTGGCAAAGCTGATTTGAGAGGGGCGAATTTGACCGGGGCAAATCTCAGGGGAGCGAACTTGGCGGGAGCTAATTTGGGTGAAGCTATTTTGAAAGGAACAATCATGCCTGATGGCAGCATTGTTTGATAAATATTGGATAATATTTATTCCTGTGAAATAACGGCGATAGTTAAAAAAAGCCAGTTGCGGGTTTACCGAAAGGATTGCCAAAACATGAGCTTTTGGGGCGGGTTGAGGCTTTCTCTCGAATACAACAAAGCCGAGATTTAGTAAACCCGCCTCGGCTAAAAACTCGCAACTGTCGATCGATTAATTTTGGCCAGGGGGCGATATTTGATAAAGTCCTCTAACGGGCCCTTGATCTGGCTGTAAATTTTGCTGTGTTGGAAGTGTAAACTGATCTTGGAGTCCGGCGGGAGTAGGGAAACAGCCGCTTGGTTGAGGTCCTAGCTGGCAAGCTGCAGGCAGTGCCATGATTGAGGCATCGAAGGGATTGACGGCATCTGGCACGCGCAAAATCGGATCGCTGGAAACTTGCCGCTGCATTACTCGTCGGTAGAGGCCGTTGATGCGACTAGCATCCCGCTCAATTTCTTTTTCGGGAAAGGCAACGACGCCGCTGGGGGAACCGATGCCTAAATAGTCGCCAAAGTAACCTTGCAAGCTGACGTTGTGGTAAAAGTCTCCTGAAGCTTGAAAAAATTGTCGGTTGAAGTCGTCGGCAATTGGATGAAATCGCTCTGTTTGTGCTTGAGCTGGTTTGACGGATGCCATTGCGGCAGAGGCGACAGCGAGAATCAACGCGCCGCTCAGGCTTTTTAACTTTTGACTCATATATTTGGGCCTCCTTAATTAATTCCGATTCCAATATAAACTGATTATCGACGGATTATTAGTGTTTTTTACACGGTGTGAGTTATGGATGCTGCGGATTTGAAGGTGTTGCGCGATCGACTTCTAGATTTGTTGTGCGAGTTTGCCTATCGCGAAGGCGATTTTGTGCTGTCTTCGGGGCAGAAAAGTTCTTATTACATTAACTGCAAACCGGTGACGCTGCACGCTGAAGGTGCTTTGGCAACGGGACGTTTGTTGTTGTCGATGTTGTCGTCGGAGGTGCAAGCTGTGGGCGGTTTGACTTTGGGTGCTGACCCGATTGTAACTGCGGTGAGCGTAGTTTCGGCTCTCGAAGGTCGATCGATTCCGGCGCTAATTGTCCGAAAGGAGACGAAGGGACACGGGACAATGGCTTATATTGAGGGGCCGCTGTTGCCAGAGGGGACGAATGTGGCGGTTTTGGAGGATGTGGTGACGACGGGTAAGTCGGCGATGCAGGCGGTGGAGAGGTTGCGGGCGGCTGGTTATAAGGTCGATCGCGTGCTGTCGCTGATAGACAGAGAGCAAGGTGGAGGGGAATTATATCGCGAGGCGGGATTGGATTTTCAAGCCATTTTTACCATTCAGAATCTTAAGGAATGGATTAGTAGCAAGAAATAGGCAAAAGTGCGATCGCCAGCCTCCTCCCCAGAAGAATCGCGTCAACCGCCGCCGAACATTTAATAGCGAGAAGGGCGGGCGATCTCATCATACTCACAGCACTTCATATCACACAAAACCAAAAATGTCAACTCAAAATTACAGAAGAACAGTTGAAGAAATCCGTGAGTTAGCTTCTATGTTTTGGCCTTCCGACTTATCTCAAAAGGAAGCAGAACTCAGTGTCATACCAAAATTGATAGAAACTCAAGAGCAATTTATTGCTATTCTTAGCGTCCCAGTTTCAGAGTTAAGCGGATTATTTCAAATAGTAGAAGCTTCAACACTTTCTGCAAATATGTTCCTGAAGCATTTAATTGTACTGGCGGACTTTGGGGGAGAAATGATAAAAAGAGTGAATAGTCAGTTTAATTCTATGTTTCCCTTAAAGAGATTAGATTACCTTTGGAACCTGCAAACTTACTCTTATCAATTCACTTTTCTACCAGCATCAGGTCAACTAACCAATAATAAACTAGGGATTGACGGTAAAAAAATACTCCAAAATCAATCTCTCTCTTTGGCACATAAAGATTTAATAGCAATTCTTTTGTTCGGCGCTAGTTCACTGAATGAAAAAAGCGCTGAGGTTTTAGCTAAATGTGAAATTGGTAATTACTTAGGTCAACCCGATAAATTAAATAAGTTTATTAAACAACGATATATCTGGGTTAGCCGGATAACCTCTGGGTCACAAGCCAATACTTTAGGTCAAATCGCTCAAAATTTTGTCAAAGAATACTTACAAGATAATTTAGGGGTTATAGATATAGCTATTAGACCTAACGGTCATTTACCCGGCGTTAGACATACTGACCAAGAAAGCGAAAAAGGACTAACAACATTTGATCTGGTTCTTTCTAAAGAAGATAAGTTTGTTGCAATAGAGATTAGCTTTCAGGTAACGACAAATAGTGTAATTGAACGTAAAGCTGGACAAGCAAGAGCTAGATTTGAGCAGATTGAAAAGGCAGGTTATAAAATGGCTTATGTCATTGATGGCGCTGGTAACTTTGAGAGGGAAAATGCAATCAGAACCTTGTGTACGTATAGTCATTGCACTGTTGCATTTTCCCACAATGAACTTAATGTACTTTGTGATTTTTTGAGGGATTACTTTGTGCCTAACAATGAGTAAAGAGATGGTATACTGAAGAAATGCTGTTAAAATCTAAACTAACTAAAATTATTATGCCAAAAATCCGTTTTATTGACTTATTCTCAGGAATAGGCGGCATGAGATTAGGGTTTGAATCCGCCGCTCGTTCCTTGAATCTGGAAACAGAATGCGTATTAAGCAGCGAAATCAATCTCGATGCTCAGTTAGTTTACCAGAAAAACTTTGCCGACACACCTTTAGGCGACATCCGATTAATTGACAAACTGCCTGAACATGAAATTTTACTAGCAGGATTTCCCTGCCAATCTTTCTCCTATGCTGGCAAAAAAGAGGGATTTGGAGACACCAGAGGCACCCTATTTTTTGAGATTGCAAGGTTAATTGATACCTTTAAACCTCAAGCATTTATTTTCGAGAACGTGCGGGGGCTTGTCAGCCACGACGGTGGCAGAACCCTCGAAACTATTAAGGGCGAAATCAAAAGCCGAGGTTACAGCTTCGATTATTTCTTGCTCAACAGCTCTAACTTTAGTTTACCTCAGAACCGTGTCCGAGTTTACCTAGTAGGAATTTTAAATGCTTCGCCCCAATTTGGGTTAATTTCCGACTTAGGCCCAAAAGATTCGCATTCCTCTAGTCATCAACAGCTATCGTTATTTTCCCCGTTCAGTCAACCTGTCACAGTTGCAGATATCTTGGAAGACAATCCCGATCCAAAATATGATTGTTCGCCAGAATTTGTTAATGCCTTGAAACAAATAGTTAACAATGATTTCAGCCGACTGCACGGTAGGCGGCTAATTGACTATCGCGGTGGCAATTCGATTCATTCTTGGGAACTGGGTTTGCGAGGCGAGTGCAGTTTAGACGAAATTGAATTAATGAATCTTTTTATATTGAAAAGGCGCAATAAAGAATTTGGAGCTGACCAAGATGGCAAGCTATTAACTAAAGAGCAAATAGCTACTTTTTTTGCTCATCCCAATCTCGATAAAATGCTGGATTCTTTGGTAACAAAAAAGTACCTGCAACGCAACAACAATCAATACAAACCTGTATCCGGTAACTTTTCCTTTGAAGTCTATAAATTTCTCGATCCGCAGAAAATTTCTGTAACAATAGTTGCCAGTGATGCTAATAGATTAGGAGTTTACTATCATAACCGAGTCCGCAGGATTACTCCCCGCGAGGCGGCGCGGTTACAAGGTTTTTCCGATAGTTTTATGCTGCATCCTAATGATGATAAAGCTTATCATCAACTGGGTAATAGTGTAAGTATTAATGTAGTTAAAGCTGTTGCTCTAGAAGTAATCCAGAATGTTTTGTGCTCTACCAAACAAAAAGTTAGCGCCTGGTGAATTGGGAAGGGTGGCTGAGTGTTTCCGCTCACCCTAGCAACTAGCTTTTCGCTACAGGTTCCTTAGCCAAAAACTTCTCTAATTCCGCCAAAGCATCGCCATCAACCTTAGATCGGTGTTTTATTGGGTGGGATTAGAAACTATGCCCGCTCTAATTTTATCAAAATCAGCTCCCGTAATTGGAGGACAATGGAAAATAAAGTTTTCGGTGCTAAGCAAGCGCAAGCTTTCAGGTTCACAATCTCTACCAATCGGCTGATTTTAGCAGAGCGAAATTATAACCTGAGTGAGATATTAACTAGAGAAGATTGTTTTAATATGTTACATGACGACGCAAGGAGAAGCAGTAATGATTTTACCTGCATCTATTAAAACAAAATGGAAACAACTGGCAACAGCCTTTATTTGTCCTCTGACACTAATTGGTGTTGGCATTCAGCCACAACCGATTCAAGCACAACAAAATCCATCTAAGACTAATGTTGCTGCTTTGCCAGATGGTATTTACCTGTACGGAGATTCGCCACAGCCCAACCAAGTTCTTCAAAACTATATCGTGTTTCAACGCCAGAACGATCGCGTCGTTGGTGCAATCTACGCGCCGCGATCGGACTTTGCGTGCTTCACTGGTAAAATTCAGGGAAATACATTGTACGGGAAGGCAATCTCAGCCGGAAAAGTTCAAACAATTGAAGTCAATACTCAGCTAACAAATCTGCATTCTATTCGCACAATTAGCTCAAACGATCGGCGCATTCTTTCAACGTGCCAACAGACAGCGCGAGCTAACATCTCCAGGTAAATCTTTTACTTAGCTAAAATGGTGCATGAGGCTGGCGGTGCGTTACACGGCGTTAACGCACCCTACGAATTAATCCAATTAGCTTTGGGCTACAGGTTCCTTAGCCAAAAACTTCTCTAATTCCGTCAAAGCATCGGCATCAACCTTAGTCTGCATGGGACAGAACTTAGGCCCGCACATTGAACAGAATTCAGCAGTTTTGTAGATATCCGCCGGCAAAGTTTCGTCGTGATATTCCTTTGCCCGTTCTGGATCTAATGACAGCTCAAATTGACGGTTCCAATCGAAATTGTAACGCGCTTTCGAGAGTTCATCATCGCGATCGCGCGCACCCGGACGGCCCCGTGCAATATCTGCTGCGTGAGCCGCGATTTTGTAAGCAATCAGCCCGTTTCTGACATCCTCAGCATTCGGCAATCCTAAGTGTTCCTTCGGCGTCACGTAACACAGCATTGCAGTACCGTACCAACCAGCCATCGCGGCCCCAATTGCTGAGGTAATGTGGTCGTATCCAGGCGCAATATCTGTCACCAACGGCCCCAAAACATAGAAGGGTGCTTCCGAACATTCCTCCATTTGTTTCTTGACATTAAACTCAATTTGATCCATCGGCACGTGGCCGGGGCCTTCCACCATTACCTGCACGTCATGTTCCCAAGCTTTGCGAGTTAATTGTCCCAAAGTTTTGAGTTCAGCTAATTGAGCTTCATCCGAGGCATCGTGAGTACAACCGGGGCGCAGAGAATCTCCCAAACTAAACGAAACATCGTATTTTTTGAAGATTTCAATGATGTCGTTAAAGTGAGTGTAGAGGGGATTTTGTTTGTGGTGATGCAGCATCCACCGCGCCAAAATGCCGCCGCCGCGAGAGACAATCCCAGTCAACCGATTTTTTACCAACGGCAAATGCTCGATCAGAATTCCGGCGTGAATTGTTTGGTAATCAACACCTTGTTGAGCGTGTTTGTCAATGATGTGAAGAAAGTCATTGGGCGTCAGACTTTCCATATTACCATGAACGCTTTCTAGAGCTTGGTAAATTGGTACAGTACCGATCGGCACCGGTGAAGCTTTGATAATCGTAGTGCGAATTTCATCCAAATTGCCGCCGCCGGTGGACAAGTCCATCACGGTATCAGCGCCGTATTTCACTGCTAATTTAAGCTTGTCAACTTCTTCTTCCATATTGGAAGAGTTGGGAGATGCACCGATATTAGCATTGACTTTGCATTTAGACGCAATGCCGATCGCCATCGGTTCCAAATTCGTGTGATTGATGTTAGCGGGAATAATCATCCGTCCCCGCGCTACTTCGGCGCGGATCAGTTCTGGCGGGAGATTCTCTCGCTTAGCAACAAAGTGCATTTCCTCAGTAATTACACCTTGGCGGGCGTAGTGCATTTGAGATACATTGCTCTGCCCGCTACGCTTAGCGATCCATTCGGTACGCATATTTAATTTCCTTGATAAACAGCTTCCCTCCGCTGGTATTACCCAGACTCAGGTTCTAAGGGTGTTTTCTCAGCCCGGATATTCGGGCACCCCTAGCTAAGCTGTTGATTGTATCACCGATTTCTGGTCGCGACGCCAGCCACTAAGGAAATCTTAATATTGAGAGATAGATGAGGGGAGCGAGCGAGGGAGAAAGAGTATTGGCTATAATAGAGTAATTCAGAGTAGGTAAAGCGGTATGTCAGATCGAGGTCAGACAATTACGACACAAGAGCAAGAAACTATCAAGGAGGAAAACTTGATTGAAAATACTCTGGAAGAGGAGCCAGATGAAAAAATTATCTTCAGATACTCCATCACCAGTTATGGAGCGGACTATACCCTTGATAGTCTTGTTAGACGCATCCAAGACGGCAGCATATATGTCCCTTCATTCCAAAGGGCTTATGTGTGGAAAATTAATGATGCCTCCCGTTTTATCGAATCTCTTTTGCTAGGTCTTCCGGTTCCCGGAATATTCCTCTCAAAAGAGCAAGACACGCACAAGTTGTTAGTAATTGATGGATTGCAGAGGTTACGTACACTTCAGTATTTTTATGAGGGAATCTTTGAGCCCACCAAAAGAGAGTTTGCCCTCAAGAATGTGCAGTCCAAGTTGGAGGGGGCTACATACAAGTCTTTGCCATCAGAATATCGCCGGAGTTTGGATGATTCCATATTACACGCTACGATTGTCAAGCAAGATGAGCCTTCTGATGATAACAGTAGCATCTATTATATTTTTGAACGGTTGAATACAGGGGGTAAAATACTCACGTCTCAAGAAATTAGAGCCTGTATTTATCATGGGGAATTCAAAGATTTACTTAAAGAATTAAATGAAAATAATTCATGGCGAGACATTTTTGGAAAATATGACTCAAGAATGCGGGATGAAGAACTTATTCTGAGATTTTTAGCACTATATTTTAATGGTGATAATTATCATAAGCCCATGAAAGAATTTCTCAATCAATTCATGGGTAAAAATCAACGTTTGAACTTACATTCACCGCCTCAAATAAGACAAGCATTTGAGCAAACTATTGAAGTTATTCATCAATCTCTAGGTGAGCGAGCTTTTAAACCCAAGAAATTGATTAATGCTGCTGTTTTTGACGCTGTGATGATAGGTATAGCCCGCAGATTAGAACAAGGTAAAATTGATAAGAGTGACACATTAAAAGATATCTATCAAAATCTTTTGGATGACGAAAAATTCCGTCGTTTTACAGTTGATACAGCTCGTACTACTGAGGAGAATGCTGTTAATAGTAGAATTGAAATTGCTACCAAAGTTTTTGCTGCATTGTAATGAAAAACAGAGATATCATCAGCAATAAGCAGAGACTTGACAATTTGTTTAAAAAAATTACAGCTTTCTCGGGAGATACCGATCTTCAATCTCATTGGGCTAGATATTTATGTATTTTAGTATCGGGATTTTTAGAGACTTCTGTGCGTCTAATTTATAGAGAGTATGCTAGAAACAAAGCCATACCACAAGTGGCTAACTTTGTTGAGGGGAAGCTAGAGGATTTTCAGAATCCTAAGATGGAGAAAATTCTTCAATTAACAGGGTTGTTTAGCAAAGAGTGGGAAAATGATCTGAGGCGCGAAACAGAAGGTGAACTAAAAGATGCAGTTGATAGTATTGCCAATAACAGGAATCAGATTGCACATGGTGGTTCAGTTGGAATCAGCTACAGTCAGATAAAAAGTTACTATGATCGGGCTATTGAGGTAATTGAGTTGATAGAAAATCAATGCAATAAATGAAGTATTATACCAACCTCATTCTTAGCCGTCTCTTGTTTTGATGACAGAGCTAAATTTAGCAATAGCTCTTATTATATCATCGGCGATAGTTCTAACCCAATATAAAATCAACACTCACTACAAACTCGGGAAAAGCCAGCGGCGCAACTTGTTGACCGCGCCAAAACTTGAGCATTAAACCATAACCGTTCGGGCCGGGCTGACGGTAGACTTCCAAACAATTTTCAACTAAATCTACCAGCCAAACTTCCTGAATTAGCGATCGCGCGTAAATGGATACTTTCACATCTCTGTCATAATCAACCGTACTATCTGAAACCTCCACTAACAGCAAAACTTCAGACGGTACTGGATGGGCTGTGGCGTAGTAATCAGCACGAGATTGCAGCAATACAACATCCGGTTGAGGTTCAGTGCGCTCCGTCAACTGGATAGGGTCTTGGACACCCAAAATAGCAAGATTTTGTGGAATCACGCTAAAACTGCGGATCAGTCGTCGCACACAACTTGCATGACGAGTTCCAATTGCAGCCATTTTAACAATCTCTCCTTCTATCAATTCCACTCGATCGCCCTCCGAGAGAATACCAACCTCAGTCATTAAATGATATTCTTTTACTGTAAATAACATTTTTTGAAGCTGAACAGACATATAACTATTCTCCTTGTTTGCAGCTTACCTAAATTTACCATAAAAAAAACCGCCCCAAACAGAGCGGCTAAAAGAGGAAAAATTTAGATGAGAAACCTCAGACAAAAAGCCTTTAAGTTTCCGCTATTAAACTTTGTTAAATCCGAAAAAATAGCTGTATAAATGGTTTATTTTCAACAATTTATACAGCTAAATATGATTGTCATCGCCAAAGTTTCTCTCGATATACAGGCAAAATTTTCTCATCCATTCCCAACTAAAAAGTAGGGTTTGCCTTCCAATTACCTGACACTTATGAATTTTGAACAACCGGATTTGGAGTAAATTTAAGTCTCTTTTTCCCCGGAATCAATTTTGTCTGTATCCTGCTTTAATTCTGATACAATTGCGCCGCGATCGCGCCAAGCTTCGGCATTTTCTGGTTTGATGGCAATAGCTTGATCGTAAGCTGCCATTGCTTCCTCATACCGCTTTAATTCTGACAAAGCTATCCCCACATGACGCCAAGCATCGTAGGAGTCTGACTTAATAGCAATCGCTTTCTCATAAGCTGCGATCGCTTCTTCATGGCGCTGCAATTTGGCCAAAGATTCGCCTTTGGCAAACCAAGCTTCGTAACACTCGGAATTAAGGGTAATTGCGGATTCGTAAGAGGCAATTGCTGCTTCGTGCTGCGACAGTTTGTCGAAAGCTGCGCCTCGGTTGTGCCACACTTCAAAATCCTGCGGTTTAAGGGCGATTGCTTTGTCGTAGGATTCGATCGATTCTTGATATCGCTGCATTTTTCCGAACACAGCGGCTCTATTGTACCAAACTTCGTATTTATCGGGCCGGATGGCGATCGCCCGATCGTAAGAATCAATAGCATCGCTGTAGCGCAGCAGTCTCCACAGCATATTGCCTCGATTGTACCAAGTTTCATATCTCTTGGAATTGAGTTCAAGAGCGCGATCGTAAGATTCGACTGCTGCTGCGTACTGCTGTACTTTGGCCAGCATTGCACCTCGGTTGTGCCAAATTTCGCTGTCGGTTGCTTTGATAGCGAGGGCGCGATCGTAACTGGCGATCGCTTCTTCGTAATGCTGCAATTTACCCAACAAAGCCGCTATGCTGTGCCAACAACCGTATTTTATGGACTCGCTCGAACTTGCTCGCTCGTAACAGGCGATCGCCTCTTCGTACCTCTGCAATTTTCCCAGCAAAATCGCTTTATTATACCACGCTTCGTAGTTATCCGGTCTAATTGATAGTGCTTGGTCGTAACAGGCGAGTGCTTCTTCCTCGCGCTGCAATCTTATTAACACATTTCCGCGCCAATACCAAGCCTCATCCAAATTATTATTCGTTAAAATAGCTTTTTCCAAGCAGACTACTGCTTCATCATAATTGCCTTGAAGATAAAGCCCTTCGCCTTGCTTGATATAATCGTCCGCAATGAAATTTGCGTCGCTAGGGGGTGCAGTTTGCGAATTTTGGGAATTGTTTAACGGCGGTTGAGGTGCGATTTTGAGAGCTTCTTTGGCAACAACTGCGGGAACTTGGGCAATTTCTTGAACAATTTGAGATTTTTTCTCGTCAACTTCTCTCAGCAAAACTTGCAGGTGCATGATAAATTGAGATTTGAGAGTCTCAATTTGCTCCACGGAAGATTTGGAAAGTTCAGTTTCTCTAGTTAAAAAATCAATAGATTGTTTAGCTGCACCCATTTGCGCTTCTAATTCATCCTTCAACTTTTGATTCAGTTGGCTAGAATTTATGAGCTCGGATTCCAATACACCAATGCCCTGCAATCGTTTATTGGCATCAGCAACCAACTGTTTGACGATCAGCCGTCGCATCATCCAAAAAAAGGCAATTGTCACTGGTGGAAATACAGTACCAAGAATTAGCAAAATATTGAGGAGAGTTATGGTACTATTAAAACCATATCCCGATTCCTCACTGCCACTAGACGGGGAGATAAAAGCGAAAACCTCGCGAACTTGAGGATTGCTTTCAACCCCTGTTTCGATTAATTTAGCCAGCCAGGTTTCTTGTAAAGATTTTGTTAGTTCATCGCCGGATGCAGCAGGAGTATTCGCCTTGGTTTTTGCACTAGCAGATAAATCGGGTTGAGCGGCCGCTACCAGCAAACCTGTCGGCGATTTTACAGCAATTCGTGGGGAAAATTGTTCGTGGGCGATCGTCTCAGGCTCGCTAATTGACTCAGCCCGACGAGATACGGTAGTATTTGGGGAAAATTGTTCGTGGGCGATCGTCTCAGGCTCACTAATTGACTCAGCCCGACGGGATTCAGTATTAACGGCATCAACAAAGTTGCTAGCTTGCGGTGTCTGAGGAGAAATAGGAGGTGCAGCAGGATTGGTGCTAGTATTAGCAGTTAAATTCTGGGATGCGAGGGCGGCCAGAGTCAAGAGAGCTAGATTAGAGACGCGCATAAACGTCAACTCATTTAGGAGAAATTGGTGCTTGGTTGTCAGCGATCGGGCGATCGGCCTCATAGTCTCAGCAGTTAGAATAGCTGACATGAGGAATGCTGACTAACTATCTCCAAAATACGCGCGCCGCCTGACTTTTCAGGAAAAGTGCCAAGAATTCTGGCTGTGGAACTTTTGTCCAAAAATATATTCTCGCGCCTAATCCGGTTGAATAACCCTCGGAATCATCATTAGGCTGGTAGGGCGGGTTTACCAATCTGCACAATTAGCCCAATATCCGGGTGAACCCGCCCCAACCGACCCAATTTTTAGCTTTAAACCCCAGCTAAAATCGCTTCCGGCTGCTGACTTTGTGCCGCCACTTCCTCTAAATCAGCGCCAAAAATTTCACAGCTATTATTCGGACTTTCCATCAGCTTAATCTTGTGCAACTGGGCGCCCAATTCCCGAACGGGCGATCGCAATAATTGCCCGATCCGAACTGCAATATTCTCCGCAGTCGGCACAACGTTCTCAAAATAAGCAATATCCTTATTTAAAAAAGTGTGATCGAACGGTTCAACAACATAATCGTCAATAGCTTTTTGCAAAGCTCCCAAATCAGCAATCATGCCAGTCCGCGCATCAATTTCCCCTTTAACAGTCACCTCTAAATGATAGTTGTGACCGTGACCGTTGGGACGAGCACATTTGCCATAAATTTCCGAGTTTTCTTCAAAGCTCAAATCGGGACGAGCCAACCGATGGGCCGCGCTAAAATGAGTGGACAAAGTTAAATAAGCTTCCATTCCGTTTCCTAAATATTCAGCCCAAAGTTCGGGATGTTCAAACAATTGAATTTTACTCACAGGTAAATGAGGGGCTAGCCGCAGCCAAATTTGCCGTGCTATGTTTTCGGTAGTTGGCAGAGTCTGCTCAAATTCCGGCCATGCTTCGTTGAGAAAGGAAAAATCGAGATCCTTGGTAACTTCCCGCTTGATGACGTGCTTGACATCAGACAGGTTGAGCACCATGCCGTACTCGTCGAGTTCGCCTATCATGGAAACGTAAAGGACGTAATTGTGTCCGTGTCCCGGTGCGCGGGCAGTTGGGCCAAAACGCTCAAAGTTCTCGGCTTCGCTCAACTCCGGTAGCCAGTACCGGTGACTCGCCGAAAACTGTGCCCGACGATTGATGATGCACTGCATAAAAGTCAATTAGGGTAAGCTTGTTAAGTTCTGTAAAGGACTTACTTCTTAAGGATAAACTAATTTTTGCTGGAATTTTTCGATTATTTGAGGGTGCTGTAAATGAATTTCTACCAATTTTCCCAATATTGGTCACAAGTCGCCGATCGCGCCGCAGGGCCCATTTTACGCCACAACACAGATACCCGGCAGAAAATACCGCTACAAAATAGTTTTTCGCCATCAGTTACTAACCCATCAGTTACGAGTCTTTGAGAGAGTGGGTGAAGCTGAGCTATTCCGTTCGCGGAACGTTCCCGAAGGGTAGGGAATCGACTTTTTTGCCACACAGGACACTCCACAGTTCGAGTTTTTCGCCTAAGCTCTGCAATAGTTAGCCGTTGGCCGTTCAGTTGCGCTAAAAACTAATCACCAATTACCCATTACCCAATATTAATGAATTCGATTACTGCACGAGCCGATCGCTTTTTTGAACATTTCTGGGGTGCGATGACAACCCCGCTATTCTATATCGGGGACACTCATCTGTCCATCAGTGCGATCGTCAAACTGATAATCTTAGCTATATTTGCCTTCATTATAGCTAAGATTATCAGCGAAGGCATCAAGCGCAGCGTCCTAGTTCGGATGGGATTGAATCGCGGCAGTCGAGAAGCAATTTCCACCATCATTAGCTATATTTTAGCAACGCTTGGCTGTATATTCGTCCTGCAAGGTGCCGGCATCAACCTCACTTCTCTCGCGGTCTTAGCTGGCGTTGTCGGCATTGGTTTTGGCTTCGGCTTGCAAAATCTCGCCAGCAACTTTATCAGCGGTCTCACCCTGCTATTCGAGCACCAAATTAGAGTCGGAGACTTTATTGAAATAGACAACTTATTAGGAACAGTAGAAACAATTTCGATCCGTTCCACAATTATTAAAACAATTGACGGTCTATTTGTAATCATACCAAATATTAAGTTTGTAGAAACTAACATTATTAACTGGAGTTACAAAGACCCCAGATGCCGCATCCACATCCCCGTCGGTGTTGCTTACGGATCTGACCCCGTAATAGTTACGGAAGCGCTGTTAATTGCGGCGCGGATGGAATCGAATGTCTTGTCCCATCCTTCTCCTAAAGTATGGTTTCACGGTTTTGGAGATAACGCTTTAAATTTTGAACTTTTAGTTTGGATTGACCAGCCGCAGGAAAGCGATGCTATTAAAAGTGCCGTGAATTTTTTAATAGATTACGAATTGCGCCACCGGAATATCGAAATTCCCTTTCCCCAGCGCGATTTGTGGCTGCGAAACCCGCAAGAGTTAACTCAACTTTTTCACAATAACAAAGACAATAATTCCAACGGCCAAGTTTTTCCGCAGAATGCCAAACATTCAGCCGACATCAAATCTAATCTCCCCGTTTCTGAACATAAAAATCCAGGGCCTAAATCCCCTAATAATTGGACACTGCGAGATTTGTTGCGGCGAGTAACTTATTTTGAACAGTGTACGGATTTAGAACTGCGGCAGTTAATTGAATACGGCTACCGACAACTGTTTCCAGCGGGACAGGTGGTATGTAAAGAAAATGACCCTGGCGATTCTTTTTATATTATTCTGTCGGGTACTGTAGAAGTTCTTTCTCAAAAAGCCGGTCAGTATATTGCTACGCTTCATGAGGGCGAGTTTTTTGGGGAAATATCTTTGCTGTTGGGTACTCCGAGAACGGCGACTGTTAAAACTAGCGAAGATGCAATTTTGTTTGTGGTGGAACGTCACGATTTGCAAAAACTTTTAAGAGAACAACCCAATTTAGCCGATCAGATTGCTCAAAAATTGTCGGAACGCCAGCAAGCTTTGAGAGATTTGGGATTGTTAGATGGCGACTCTCTGGGACAAACTCCTTTTATTAAAATTCGCAAGCGAATTCAAGTTCTTTTTGGAATTTGAAAGAGGGAAGAAGGAAGAAGGAAGAAGGAAGAGGGAAGAGGGAAGAGGGAAGAGGGAAGAGGGAAGAGGGAACAATCTGCTTTTTTAACTTTTAATTTTTAATTCATCCTGCGCTTCCCGCCGCAGTCTAGCGGCAATTCTAAACAGTTCTTGACCAGTGTGCAAGTGGCGATCGTCATAATTGAGGGTAAATAAATACAATTCTTCTATGCCGTCTCCGATTTGATTGATAGAGTAGTAGAGATGGGCGGCAACTCCGGCTACATTAGATGGATTGGGCATTGATGTAAGAAAGTTATGAGCTTTTTTGAGGAACTCGCGGCTGGTTTCGATATAAACTTGAAACTTTTCTATCAGTTCGTCATCAAACGGATCTGCTGACAATTCGTCTATTTCTTTTTTAAGCGGCTTCAAGATGCTGTTGAGCATTCTATTGACTGGTTTGTATACTTTAATCAGCCACTGTTCCATTAGTTCATCCGCGTCCCTTGCTGTTTGTTTTTGCTGGCGGCTGACGTTTGGTGCGCCGGGTGATTCCTGTTCACTTTCCTGGGAAAGTTGGCGATCGTATGATTGTCTGTGCTGGGCGTCTCCTAATATTTCATAGGCTGCATTGAGGCGGACAATTTCTTCGTGACCCGCTGTGTCGCTGCGGCTGTCTGGATGAAATAATTTGACTAAACGGCGGTATGCTTGTTTAATCTCGGCTTGTGTTGCGGTTGGGCTAATCTTTAGGGTTTTGTAGTGATTGATAACGGAAGACACGCTGTTATTTCCTTGAAATCTGGATAATCTGTGAAAAAGTGCTTGACAAAAATATCATGATTTGCTAATTTTTTAAGTATTTATCTGATATAAATGTCAAAAATTGTCAGTAAAAAACCTCAGTTTTCAACTTATCATAAATCTAATTTAGAAAAACATTGAGGCTTTGGAAGTGGTAAGCCGATCGACATTGAGGACTCCTATAGCCCTGCTCCCACCAACAGTTAGATCCTTCTGTTCTTTTCTCTTCCTTCGCCACAAGAACGCTCTGCGCCCACTACAACCTATGGCTATTCTTTAAACTCAAAAGCCAAGCAGGGCGTACACTATACGCCCTGCTCTCTATTTCTGCGACTTGGGCCGGAGGCTAGCCTAGTTAAGGGCCATCGCCAGATTGAGTTCTGGATCTTGGAACAAGGGAGTGCTGAGATAGCGTTCGCCGAAGCTAGGCTGAATCATCACAATCAATTTCCCTGCATTTTCGGGACGCTTGCCGACTTTCACCGCCGCACATAGTGCTGCACCGCTGGAAATACCGGACAAAAGTCCTTCTTCTCTGGCCAAGCGGCGGCCATAGGCGATCGCCTCGTCATCGGTAACAACTATAATTTCGTCGATCGAATCGACATTCAGCACCGGCGGCACAAAACCAGCACCGATACCTTGAATTTTGTGAGGCCCTGGCTTTCCGCCCGACAGTATCTGACTATTGGCCGGCTCAACGGCGATCGCCTTAAACTCGGGTTTCCGCGACTTAATCACCTCTGCGACACCCGTAATCGTACCGCCGGTGCCGACTCCCGAAATCAGGAAATCCACCTCGCCGTCTGTATCTTCCCAAATTTCCTCAGCCGTGGTCGAACGGTGAACCTGGGGGTTCGCTGGATTCCGAAACTGCTGCAACATATACGCATTGGGAGTTTTGTCTACAATCTCTTGAGCGCGGCGGATGCAGCCACTCATGCCCTCAATTCCGGGAGTCAGTTCTAGTTGGGCCCCGTAAGCTCGCAGCATCGATCGGCGTTCGGTGCTCATCGTATCCGGCATGGTCAAAATCAACTGGTAGCCCTTAGCCGCCGCCACCATTGCCAGAGCAATTCCGGTATTGCCAGAAGTCGGTTCAACTAAAACCGTTTTCCCTGGACTAATCAGCCCTTCGGCCTCGGCTTGATTGACCATATTGACACCGATGCGGTCTTTCACCGATGCTGCCGGATTCATGCCTTCGAGTTTTACCACAATCCGAGCCACGCAGCCTTCAGCTTGGGGAATGCGGTTGAGTTGCACTAAGGGCGTCCGCCCTACCAATTCTGTAATGTCGCCAGCAATACGCATAATCTTTGTCAGTTTGTGGTTGAAAGTAAATGTTAATTCCTAGTTTGCAATATTTTAACTAGATGTAATACATGATATCGAGCTGCCGTCTGCCATTGCGCTTTTCGCACAGATCCTGTAGCGTATATTTTTGCAAAACTGAGTTGGCAATCGATCGAGCTTCTTGCCAAACTTCCCAAATTACCGCACTTTCTACAGTTTGAGCAGGCGAGTCTTTTTCAGATCGATCGAACTCTGAGCCTTCGAGACAGTTGATAATTTCTAGGAGGGTAATTTTCCACGGTTCCCTCGCCAAGATATAACCTCCCTTAGCTCCTCGCTGGCTACGAATCAGCCCGCAGCGTCTCATAGTAGCAAGCAACTGCTCTAGATATCGATCGGGAATATTTTGCTGAGCCGCTATCTGGCGAATTTGCAGAGGCTCGCCTTCATCGTAGCAATCGGCAAGCTCCAGCAAAGCTAAGATTGCGTATTCGCTTTTACAGGAGAGTTCTACCATAATTGCTTCAAATATCAGAATAATCAACCCCTAAGTTCAGATATTAAAATTCTCATCAATGTTGAGTTTCAAATTCTAACTCCTAACTTTACCTCTTATTATACCCCGGTTTTCCACTGAACTTGAGCGACTTTCATCACTTCATCCTTGGAACGATCGGCAATCTGAACCCAACAAACCCAGTTTCTCGTTTCGACTTCCTCCCCTTCCACCACAGCCTTACCTCAAGAAACCTGGTTGTCTGCCTCTCTGACTGATAATTTTTAATTTTTAATATATTCTTGGCGCCCCCTTCCTCCCGCCAACAAAAAAGCCCTGCGCTAGGCAGGGCTAAACTTGGCCTTTAGAGTGGCCAGCAGAGAGGTTATAACCTCCCTGCCTCCTCTAACCCGCTCTTAGAACGTGAAAGTAGTTCTCAGAGTACCAATGATGATGTCATCATTACGGTCATCTTGATTAGGATTTGTCACCCAAATCACGCCCGGAGTAACAGAAATGTTGTCCGAGAGCTGAAACTTGTAGAACCCTTCAACGTGATAGGAATCATCGTTGCGGAAGCTCCGCAAACTGCTTGCAGCTTCAAGTTTATCCAAGTAAGGCTCACGACCTACCACGAACCCTAGCAAGTTGCCTTCTTTCCCTAAATCAGGCAAAGCCAAGGTGACAGCGTAGTTCCAGATTCTCGCATCGCCGATGCCGAGAATGCGGGCATTGGTTAAACCAGCCCAGCCACCAAGGATAAACCTCGGGCTCAGTCGCAACGAAGCCTGAGCACCGTAGGAGTTGCTGACAACTTTGCGAGCATTGAAGCCCTCAAAGCCTTCGCTCAAACCGTTGAGAGAATTAGCCACGCCGGTACCGGTGAAACCGCCGGGGACGCTGGCCCCGAAACCGTTGTCAAACCCAAAGTTACCTCTGTTAAAGTAACCGTGGTTGTAGTTGAAAGCAACTTGCAAGTTGCGTCCGGGGGTAAAAGTCAACTGACCCATCGCCGTGTAGTCGCCGTTCGTCAAGCCTGCACCCCTAGCCGGACTGGCTGCATTTGACGCCAAATAGCCAAAGGACAAAGAAGTTGGGCCGAACACGCCGCCCAGCAAGCCCCTGCCGCCGAAGGCATAGTCAAAGCCAATACCTGCGCCACCGCCCAAGCGGTAGATGGGGTTGCGCTGTCCAAAGGCACTCAGTGATCCGTTGCCACCGTCAAAGTCTTCAAAGTAAGGGTTGACAGTCGGCATAATGTCGTCCCACACAACATTGTTTGCTGCAAGGGTAACGTTCAGTCGCTGACCGACGGGGAACTTATATAGCAAGGTGTCGAGGGCAACAACGTTGTCGGTTCTGCCGACTACGTTCCAAGTTTGAGTGCCTTCGCTTGTAGCCCCAAGGTTGAAGTTGCCACCGTTGCCGACTTGAAGCCGTGTCAACAGTAAGTCTCTGCCTGTGAAGCTCGTATTTAAATTCAGGCGCACCCGTTGTTGGAAGACAGCTTCGTTGTTGTCGCTGCCTAGTCTTCTGTTGTCTGTGCCAAACAAGCCAACGTTGCCACCAAAGTCATCGCTGAGAGCGAAAATAGCTTCCCCAGTCAGCTTAGTAGTGGTGGAGAATTGGTTGGCTTCGAGTTCGGATGTCCGAGCTTCCAGAGCATCGACGCGACCGCGCAGGGTTGCCAGTTCCGCTGCAAATTCTTCTTGGAGCCGTTGCAGGGCTGCCAAGTCATCTCTCGTAGCGAAGTTGCCAGTGCCACCTCTAATTAGCTCGCTCACCTTGTCTAAGCAAGCATTTAAACCGGCTGCGAATTCGTAGCGAGTCATTGCCCGGTTGCCACGGAAGGTGCCGTCGGGATACCCGGCAATACAGCCGTAGCGCTCGACTAGGGATTGCAGTGCTTGGAATGCCCAGTCTGTGGGCCGCACGTCGGAAAGTTGGGAAACAGAGGTGACTTGACCTTGAGTTTCGCCGCCGGCAGCACCTTCGCTGCTGTACTGGTTGAGCTGTTCTAATGTGGCGGCTGGATTTTGCTCTTGTGGTGCGGCAGTTTGGGCTAAAGATTCAGCCGGTTGTGGCAAACTTTGTTCTGCCGACTCTGCCACTGCCGACTCTGCCACTGCTGGGGCTGGAGTTTCTAATTGAACTGCACCGATTTCCTCTGGGACAGCGGTAGCTGCCGCGGCTGGAATTTCTAGTTGGGCCGCTGGGACCGAATTTTCTACTGGTTGAGCGACTGTTTGCTCAACTGCGGCTAAAGATTCACTTGTAGGTTGTGATGCCGCTTGGGGATTTGCGTCTGCTGGGGCTGTGTTGGCTCCGACGATCGCACTTTCAATTGCAGCCGTAGCAAAATCTGCTGTCGCTGCCTGGGTTTGGGTGCCAGCGACTTGGGAAATTTCTTCTACTGGCTCGGAGGCTGCCGTTGTTTCGGAAACAGCAGCTAAAGCATTTAGTTTCGCTTCGGAGGTTTCAGCGGTTTCAGCTTTTGCGACAGATGGATTGAGCGCATCAGCAGCCTGCTGAGCGTCTGCTGCCATCGCGCTCGAAGAAACTACTAGGGTAGCTCCTAAGACTGCTGGGCTGATTAGTAAGTAACTCCACAAAAATTTCGACATATTCACTCTCATCCTCACACCGATTACAGAGAAACTTTTCTAGTCTTCTATGTGGTCAGTCGTTGCTCAACTAGCATACTCTAAAAAGAGACCTAAAATTCACTTTTTCTTTTGATTCTTTCGGGCTGACCGAGTATATAGATGTGACTGACGGCTGCACAGAGCCTGTTTTTTAACCTTTACTCAACTGCGTCAAAACCAGGCCAGGCTTGGGTTGTGGATTGATTTGACGGCTGACACTTGATAGCGCCCGATCGCCTATCTACTTTTTAGCACAGCACGCCCGACTCGTCTAGGCTGATTCGACTTTAACCTCCAAGCTGTGCCCGAGGACGCTAAAGACTTGGCGATGATCGAACAATTCTAACAAATCAGCGTTGATTTTGTTGTGAGCTGCTTCTTGCCGCAAAATTTTCATCGCTGCCTCTGTTCGCAGAGCTCGCTTGTAGGGGCGATCGCCTGCTGTCAGGGCGTCGTAAATATCGGCGATCGTCATCAATTGGGCTTGAATTGGAATTTCTGACTTGTTTAGACCTCGCGGATAGCCTGTGCCGTCGAGTTTTTCGTGATGTCCGTAGGCAATGTCTGGAACATTTTTTAAATCCTTTGTCCAAGGAATTTGTTTCAGAAACTCGTAAGTGTGAGTTACATGAGATTCTATTGCCGATCGTTCTTCCGGCGTCAGGTTGCCCCTCGACACCATCAATTGCAATATCTCGTCTGGGTTCAGCAGGGGTTTCTTTGCCCCATCTATATCTCTGTAAGTTTGTCGAGAAATTTCTCGCAGTTGAGCTAGCGGTTCTGCTGCCAAAATGTGAGGCTCGTTTGCCTCTAGCAGCACTTCCCAGTATTCTGCTAATCTGGTTTTCGCCTCTGCTAGCTTAGTGTCTAGCTGTTCGATTTCCTGGCATTGAGCGCACTCGGGCTGCTGGCTGGGGTGTTTTCGGTAGGCTGAATGCTCCAGCAAGTATTTATATTTAGACTGAACGCATTCCATTTCCATCGTCCGCTGAGCTAAGCCAAAGCGGTGGCGAATGATTTCTAGCTGTGCGGGGTAAAGCTTTTTCTGTTTGGTCAAAACTGCTTCGGGGACTCCTATTTTGCCAAAATCGTGCAGCAGGGCGGCGTAGCGAAGTTCTTGAATTTGGCGGTTGTTAAAGTAAATAGAGCGCAGTCCTCCGCTGCTGACGGTGTTTACTTCTTCTGAAAGGCGTACTGTGAGGGCTGCTACTCGTTCTGAATGGCCGTAGGTACAGGGGTCTCTGGCTTCTATGACTTGCACCGAGGCTTTGACGAAGCCCTCGAACAAATGTTCTATGCTGTCTTGGAGTTGATTGCGCTCGATCGAGATTGCTGCTTGAGAAGCGAGCGATCGAACTATCCTTTCTTCCCACTCCGAATACTGCTGCGTCGATTCCCAGGCATTGTCTGCAGTCAGCACCGTATCTGCCTTTGTTTTGCGGTTGATCAGTTGCAGTACACCTATTGTCTCCCCCTGTCGGTTTTGCATCGGCAGTACCATTACCGAGCAAGTGCGGTAATTAATATCCCTGTCAAAACTGGTATCTAGCCGGTAGGGTACGCCGGGGGGTAAGTCGTAGGCATCAGACAGGTTCAAACTTTGACCTGTAATTGCCACGTATCCCGCCAAGCTTTTGTCTGTCAGTGGCAGGGCAAACTCCTTAAACGACAGGCTGGGTTTAGAACCGTTTTGCGCTACCTTGAACAGCAGCTTAGGTGTTTCGTCGCTGTGATCTACTAAGTAAACACTGCCAGCATCGCTGTAGGTAATTTCTCTACTTTTGGATAAAATTAAGTTTAACAAGTCGCCCAAATCTTGGGCGCTCGACAGAGCCGCGCCAATATCTAAAAGCTTTTCTATCAGATCGGTTTTTTCTGCCGCAGACTCGTTCTTGAACTCTGGCTTTTCAAATACGATCATGGTCGGATGATGGGGAATAGCCTTTTATACATTGAACGTTGGGCCTCTCGACTTTTTCACACCAGATTTTAACCCCAAGTAGATTTTTTATTTGCGAGCTTTCCGCGATCGGGGACTGTGACTAGATGCAGTGGTTCTTGTGGGGCCAGCGAGCACTCTTTTAATCTAGCGTAGAAATCTCTTGGGCTAGGGCAAAGTCTTTCTCAGTTAAGCCTCCGGCATCGTGAGTTGTCAAGTTAAGTGTAACTTTGTTGTAGGAAATTTCTATATCGGGGTGATGTGCTGCGGCTTCTGAGGGGGCGACCAACTTATTCACAAAGGCGATCGCTTCGATAAAATCTTTAAATAAACGGGTACAGCGCAGTTGTTTGGCTTCAACCGTCCAGCCTGACAATTGACTGGCGCGCTCTTGAATTTCAGTATTGTTAAGTAGGTCAGCCATAATTTTTTTTCTTTGGGATTAGCAATGGCAGATTAACTGCCCACCTGTAGAAAACCTGACCAAAAACTATCCGCTCTCACCAATAGAGTTTAGTCTCAAGTTTTAATACTCAAGATTTAACACTATTTGAGGTGAGAGCGGTCTAGCGGGTCTTCAGATTAGAACCTGACTGCCGGGAGAATCCCTAGCTCAGCCTGGTTCCCCGTGGAAGTCGTTTCCCGTTGGAGACGACGGCTGACTGCTAGTGAGCGGCCCCGGCGCACAGCCGGTAGTTTCCAATCTGATGACCCATGCGTTTACTACTTTCTATCATGGGCATCACCTCCAGGTTTAGCTAAATGGCTTTATATTTGAACGCACATCACCTAAATACAAGATTTAAGGTGATGATTTGTGCGCTAGCCATTGCCAGCGTTACCAGAAGAACTTGCGTTCTGAGTATCATTCCAGTAGTCACAATTATTAGAATAACACAAGGAATTAGAAGTGGGGGGATGCAAATTGAGATTTTTGTAAGATGAGGGCAAATTACTGCTGCTGCAAGGTCTCTGATCGATCTCTACAGCAAGCGGACGATCGCAGTTTCAGCCATTTGCCTATATTCTCTTCAAAATCCGGGCTGTGCGGTTATCAGGTGCATGGCAACTCTGGCGGCGCGGAAAGGTCGATCGATTTCTTGCCCGATAGGAGAGTTAACCAGATATAAAGACACAAGTTGTTCTAGCCGCAGGCAGAATTTGTTTTTGTACAAACTCAACTTTTTTTAGGGCGCTAATTCGATCGACTCCTGCAAACAAAAAGCTCCCGCCACCAGGCAGGAGCTTTTTAAGCATTAAGGGTAAAGCCTAAACTGCTTTATCTTACCCTTTTAAAATGTTGGAAATTTTGATATTTCGCGCTGATTACAGAGCGTTACCGCGAGGCAGAACTTCTTCAGGGAAGATGAAGTTTTCGTGGGGTTGGTCTGTCGGAGCCATCCAAGCACG
>NZ_JAUBRC010000060.1:0-36820 GCF_036701635.1 Microcoleus sp. N9_B4
ACACCGAGAGTTCAGCCTTGTGGCTGGAAACGCTATGTACGGGCTTTCACCGTGATTTACGTTTCAACGAATCGCACCGATCATACAGATATGGAAAAGCAGCGCCGCCATCAAACTGCTTTTATCTCTTATGCCCTCGGCGGCACCAAGCAATACTCAGGCCGTTCAATGGAGAAAGCACACGCAGGTTTGAATTTACAGCCTGAACACTTTGATGCAATTGTGAAGCATTTGACCGATGCAATAGTTGCCCACGGCGCGTCCCAAGAGGATCTCGATGAAGCGCTAGCTAAGGTAGCGACTTTGAAAGAGGCTGTTTTGTACAAGTAAGATCGAGTGAATGCAAGAGGGTTTTTGCAGCCACTAGAATAGTGATAAAAGTGGAGATTTCGTAATTATGCAGCGAAAGCTCCACTTTGTATTGTGCCGGATATAATGAACTGGGAAGATGCGAAGGAAGAGAATAGTTCACAATTGAGGCGAAGATGGCTAGAGTTATTTAACTGATATCCCGTATGAGTTATGGGAAGCAATGGCGCGATAGATATAGTCGCGGACTTAAGTTATTTCTGACATCTTGCACCGTTATCAAGAACAGGCAAGATGCCTGTTCCACAAAGACTAAACTTTCTTGTGGAACAGGCATCTTGCCTGTTCACAAAGCCGGATTGAGAAGGGTGCAAATTGTCAGTTATTTTTGACAAGCGAATTTCTTGATGGTACCCGCCACGTGATTTATCCGTGGAATCAATCCAAAATCTAAAATCTAAAATCCTCAAGCCCCCGAATTTATCCGTGGGGTCAATCCAAAATCTAAAATCTAAAATCTAAAATCGAATGACTGGGTTTATTGATACTTGTTTGATTTTTTATAGTAGCTTATTCGGCTAGCCACGGTATTGCTGAAGTATATTTCACCGTATTTGTTAATTTACTTGAAATGCTGACAAGTTGTATTCCTCCTTTAGCTAGATGACGGTAGTCAAGTGCGGCTTGCACGATCGGTTTACTAATTGCCAATTACCAATTACCAAATCGTATATGCCGCAATACTTTGGAAAACTTCAAAAAACCGAACAGCCTTGGTCAACAATCGGTTCGGTAGAATCCATAAATAAAACCGAGCGCACAATTCACTTTAATTGCGGCGAAACTTCCCTAAACATCATCATCCTCGCACCGAATTTAATCCGAGTGCGAATGTCCCCGACAGGTGAATTCAAAAGCCGATCGCACTCAATAACAGTCCCTGACGAAGAGTGGGAAATTACACCATTTGAAGTGCGAGAAACAGACGAAAAAATAGAAATTGAAACAGCGCAAATAAAGATTTCTGTCAAGCGATCTCGCGCTTCCATCGAATGCTTTGACAAATCAGGAAAACCCTTTGCTAGCGACTGCGATCGCAGTATGGGATGGCGCGCCGGCGCAACCGCAGGCTGGAAACGCATCGAAGCAGACGAGCACTTCTACGGTTTCGGACAACGCACCGGCTTTCTCGACAAACTCTCCGAAGTCAAGACAAACTGGACAATAGACGCGCTTGACTACAATTCCCTTAGCGATGAAATGTACCAGGCGATCCCATTTTACATCGCCCTGAATCCCGATCGCGCTTACGGCATCTTTTTCAACACTACATTTTGGAGTCAGTTCGACATCGGCGCCCAACAACCGGGAGTTTTGCGGATGGAAACCAGAGGCCCGGAACTCGACTACTACATCATTTACGGCCCGGAACCCGCCCAAATTCTCGCCACCTACACGCAGTTAACGGGCCGGATGCCGCTTCCGCCAAAATGGGCGCTGGGATACCACCAATGCCGCTGGAGCTACGACTCCGAGGACGTTGTGCGCGAGTTGGCCAAGGAATTTCGCGATCGGGCGATTCCCTGCGATGTCATCCACCTCGACATCGACTATATGAACGGCTACCGCGTTTTTACCTGGAGCCCGAAGCGTTTCCCCGATCCCGCGAAACTGATCGCAGACTTGACAGCAGCCGGTTTTAAGGTTGTCACGATTGTCGATCCCGGTGTCAAGTACGAACCGGAAGGGGATTATGAAGTATTCGATCAGGGTGTGGAAAATGACTATTTCGTCCGCACCGCAGAGGGAAGGCTATTCCACGGTTACGTTTGGCCGGAAAAAGCGGTGTTTCCCGACTTCTTGCGGCCAGAGGTGCGCGAGTGGTGGGGCGAATTGCACAAAAACCTTACAGATGTGGGCGTTGCGGGGATTTGGAACGACATGAACGAACCTTCGATCGCAGAACGGCCTTTTGGCGACGGCCACGAACACATCTGGTTTCCGCTGGATGCACCGCAAGGCCCGGAATCCGAGGGCGCCACCCACGCGGAAACGCACAATTTGTATGGGTTGATGATGGCGAAAGCTTGTTCGGAAGGGTTGCAAAAAGTGCGATCGGGCGAGCGATCTTTTGTGCTGACGCGATCGGGTTTTGCCGGCATTCAGCGTTACTCCTCGGTATGGATGGGCGACAATCAATCGCTGTGGGATCATTTAGAAATGTCGCTACCAATGCTTTGCAATATGGGGCTTTCCGGCGTGGCGTTTGTCGGTTGCGACATCGGGGGTTTTGCGGAGAATGCAACCGCCGAAATGTTCGCGCGGTGGATGCAGGTGGGGATGCTGTATCCCTTGATGCGCGGTCATTCGGCGATTAGTACGGCGCAGCATGAACCGTGGGTTTTTGGCGATCGCACTGAGAAGATTTGCCGCGAATACATGAATTTGCGCTATCAGTTGTTGCCTTATATTTACACGTTGTTTTGGGAAGCTGCGACGACGGGAACGCCGATTTTGCGACCGTTACTATATCACTTTCCGCGCGATCGGGCAACTTATCACCTTTACGATCAAGTATTACTCGGCCCGTCGCTGATGGCTGCACCCGTTTACCGGCCAGGGGTTGAGCATCGCGCTGTGTATTTGCCGGAGGGGACTTGGTACGATTGGTGGACGGGTGAATGCTATCAGGGCCCGATGCACATTTTAGCTTATGCACCTTTGGAGAGAATGCCGCTTTACGTGCGGGGTGGGGGCATAATTGCGATCGCACCTGTGAGGCAATTTGTCAGCGAAGAACCGCTTGAGTCATTAAAAATGCGAATTTGGCCCGGAAGCGGTGAATGGACGCTTTATGAGGACGACGGACACAGTTTTGAACATGAAAAAGGTGTCTGGGCAACGACTAATTACAAGGTGTATTTGGCAGGGGAAAAAATCATCGTTGAAATTGCCGCGCGCGAGGGTCAATTTTCGATTTCTGAACGCGAAGTTATGGTGGAAGTTGTTGGCGTTGGCGAACAGCGATTTACAGATGACGGTACGGCGCGGCGTTTGACATTTGGATAATTTTGGCATAAAGCGGTTTATGCTATGGTGGCATTCAGGGCGATTGCTCGATCTGGCAGAGTTTGAGATGGAAAGAGCGATCGTATCCCTCGATCGAGCGATCGCCTGTGATTCCATTGTGGCTAGATAAAATTCATTTCAAGAATAGCCAAGATGTTAGCAGGCTAGAGCAATCCCAAAAAACATCTAACAAATTTGCCAAAGGTGTGGCATAAAGTGTAAGGTAAAGGTTTTGAGGGTATAAGGAAGTCGCATGGCGAGGCAAAAGAAACCTGACCAAAGAGCGATCGGGCAGTACAAGCACGAAAACCAACAAAGAGTCAATAACCCACCCGTCGGACTGGTTACGCCAGACACCGATCCAGATGGGGATAGCAAACAATATGCCTACGATCCTCATCTTGACCCTCAGTTAGTTTGGGCTGGAAAAGTAGAACATACTAGCTTTGAAGTCCCTACAGTTTCGCTGCACGTTCACGAACGCATCGATCCGCGCAGCATTATTGAAGCTGTACGGAAGCGTAACCCAAATGAAGGTGTACAGTTATCTCTATTTGAGCAACCAGAGGAAAATCTACCGATTCGACAGGCGATCGAGTTTTACAAGCACAAGCATAATTGGAGCAACCGCTTAGTTGCTGGAGACTCGCTGTTAGTGATGAATTCCCTATTAGAAAAAGAGGGAATGGCGGGACAAGTGCAGATGATTTATTTCGATCCGCCCTATGGGATTAAATATGGCTCGAATTTTCAGCCGTTTGTGAATAAGCGGGATGTGAAAGATGGGAAAGATGAGGATTTGACTCAAGAACCGGAAACCATTAAAGCGTTTCGGGATACTTGGGAGTTGGGCATTCATTCATATTTAAGCTACTTAAGGGATCGCTTGTCATTGGCAAGCGAGTTACTCTCAGAAAGCGGGAGTATTTTTGTTCAAATAGGTGAGGAGAATGTGCATCTTGTTCGTCAACTAATGGATGAAGTTTTTAATAACAAAAACTTTGTTACACAAATTGCGGTCAAACGTCCTACTACTGCAAAACTATTTATAAGAAACAATTTTTATTATATAATTTGGTATAGTAAAGATAAAGATAAAACTAAGTACAAGAAAGTTTTTCTACAACGACAACAAGACGATCTACCAGGATTTGAAAAGAAGTCTTTAGGAATGGAATCAAAAGATGAAAACATAAGTAAGAATGTTACTATTGAAGATAGAAATAATTTTAAAAAATTACAAGAACAATGGAACTTCTATCAATTAGACAATTTGATTTCTGCTGGAGAAACTAAGTCCAAATTCCAAGTAAACTTTGCAGGTAAGATATTTAATTGTTCTTCTGGTAATCACTGGAAAACTAGCTATGAGGGAATACAAAAGCTTATCGCAGCAAATCGTATTGAAGCGCGTGGTAATACCCTTTGTTATAAAAACTATTTAGATGACTTTCCAGTTGTTGAAATTGGAAATCTTTGGGAGGACACAGCAGGCCCAAACAAAGATGTCATTTATGCTGTACAGACAAAAGATACGGTTATTGCTCGTTGTGTTTTAATGGCTACTGATCCAAGCGATCTGGTTTTAGACATTACCTGTGGTTCAGGAACAACAGCCTACGTTGCCGAACAATGGGGACGCAGATGGATTACCTGTGATACTTCGCGAGTAGCAATAACGCTGGCAAGACAACGTTTGATGACTGCAACCTTTGACTATTACCAACTGGCACAACCACAAGAAGGTGTAAGCAGCGGATTTAAATACAAAACCGTCCCTCACATCACTCTCAAATCTATTGCCAATAATCCCGAAATCCGGGAAGGTATGAAGCGAATACAAATAGAGCAAGCTATTAATAAATATGCCGATCAAGAAACCCTCTACGATCAACCCTTGATAGATAAATCCAGAGTCAGAGTTACAGGCCCATTTACAGTCGAGGCAGTCCCCGCCCCCATAGTCAAACCAATTGATGATGTTATCAATCCACCCGTTGCTGACCAATCAATTGCCCGTTATGGCGAAACTCTGCGACAATCAGAATGGCGTGATGAAATGCTAAAAACAGGAATTCGCGGTAAAAACGGGCAATACATCCTGTTTTCGCGAGTCGAAGCTTTACCCGGTACTCGCTGGCTTCATGCCGATGCCGAAACTAAACCTAACGATTTGGGAGCAAATACTGTCAAAGAATCTGGCGGCACTTATGATAAACCAATGCGAGTTGTGATTTCTTTCGGGCCAGAACACGCTCCCCTAGAACAACGCCATGTTAACCAAGCTATTGAAGAAGCACAAACTTTAGTACCCAAACCTAAATTAATTATCTTTGCCGCCTTCCAGTTTGACCCTGAAGCTGCCAAAGACATCGACGAAACCAACTGGCCGGGTGTCACGCTTCTGAAAGCACAAATGAACATGGATATGCAGACAGAAGACCTTAAGAAAAAACGCGCTAGTAACGATAGCTTCTGGCTGATGGGTCAACCAGATGTCGCCCTCCGCCGCATCAACAGAGGAGAAGATGCAGGTAAGTGGGAAGTAGAAGTTCACGGCTTCGATTACTACAACACCAAGACTGGAAATATCGAGTCTGGCAGCGTTGAAAAAATTGCCGTATGGATGTTAGATATCGATTATGATGGCAGAAGCGTTTTCCCGCGTCAGGTTTTCTTCCCGATGGCAGGAGAAAAAGATGCTTGGTCGCGTCTAGCCCGCAATCTGAAGGCAGAAATTGACGAGGATTTAATTGAGTCTTATCAAGGGAGTGTCTCGTTGCCATTTGAAATCGGCGAGTATCAGCGCGTTGCTGTCAAGATTGTGGACGATCGGGGCATCGAGTCATTGAAAATTATTAATTTAAAGGATTAAGCTAATACGAATGTTTAAGAGTATCAAAGTAGAGAACTTTAGAGCTTTTAGCGAAGAAATTTATGTTCGCCTCCGACCGATTACTATTCTTATCGGTGCTAATAGTGCTGGAAAATCAACCCTAATTAAGTTTCTCCTGATGTTGCGACAAACACTTGAAACAAGTGAAGACGCTTTTTTAGTAACCGAAGGTAGGCACGTTCATCTTGGCTCTTTTCAAAATCTTAAAAATAGCAATTATGCAAGTCGTTCTTTAAAGTTTGAGTTGCAGTTAGAAACCCGTGATTTACCCTCTGTTACTCTTCAAAAGTTAAGGGAGCAAATTAGAAAGAGTAAATTGGTTAAGGAACCAGGTAGCGATCGGTCTGAGTTAAAGATTGAGATAGACAGGCTGGATACACGCAAAAACACTGATTTAGCCTTGTTTCGGATCTTGGCTTCTGTTACATACGGTAAAATACCCGATCGAGGAACTCATACTGTTTGCGGTGAAATTAATGGGAAAAGGATTTTTAAAGCTCAATCTAGGAATTTACGCAGAGCAGGATTTTTATCATTTCCTCCTGAATCCGACAATCCGCAAGAGTTAATTAATACTTCATTGGATGACATATTTTTACAAGGTCTTAGATACGAAATGCGCTCATTTCAGCACCTATCTCCCATTCGTGAAGAATCCGAAAGAGCTATTGTTCTTGCTAGCCCTCCACCAAATGATGTTGGGCATATGGGGGAATTTGCTATGCCACATTTACAACGCATTTTAACTGAAGACGGTGAAAAAGCAGCTTTCGTTAAGAAACATATTGAAGCTGTGGCAGAAATTGAAGATTTAAAGTTTGAGTCTTCAATGCAAGGATATATTTCTCAATGTCGCGCTCGAAACAAAAGAACGGGTGCTGAGGCTTATTTAGCAGACTTTGGTTTTGGTGTTAGTCAATGTATACCAATCTTTGTACAAGGAGCCTTATTGAACAAAGGACGACTCTTAATTGTTGAACAGCCTGAAGCTCAACTTCATCCAACAGCACAACTTGAGATTGGTTCATTTTTTGCTGACTTATGGAATGAACGAAAAGTACCTTCTTTAATCGAAACTCATAGCGAAAATATTATTCTCAGACTTCGCTTACTAATTTCTAAAGGTCAATTAAAGTCGGAAGATGTTTCAATCGCCTACTTCCATACAGAAAATAAAGTGGTAAAAGTGAAAAACTTAGATATTAACCCAGATGGAAGCTTTGAAAAGGGTTTGCCAATGGAATTTTTTGGCAGGGATTTGATAGAAGCACTTCAAATGGGGGTTTAAAATGTCAGAAGAGACTCAACTTTTACCGATAGTGATTGACACAAACGTATTTGTTCACCTATTGAATCCCGAGAAAAATGTCAACAAGCACATCAATCTGTTGCTAGTGAAACTTCACGATACGCATCAGCTACAAATTGATAAAGATGAAAAAATCAAAGCTGAATATGCTCATAAACTTACTGAGGCTATTAAAAATGCAAGTGAATTGGGTACTGAAAAATTTATTTTAGAGCTTTGGATTAATAAAAAGTCCATGCGGTCGCTTGAAGTGGAGCCACCCGACAATCTAAAGAATTTTGTCAAGCAAGTTATAAACGACCCTACTAAAAGAGTGGATAGATATCTTGTAGAAACTGCTGCCTTGAGTAATTGCGATTTAGTCACTAATGATGAAACAGATATCTTAAATAATGCTCAAACCCTTAAAAAAGAACTAAAAAAAATGACCGGTGTAAAATGTAAAAATATCCGCTTTATGAGTTCCCAGGATGCTTGGAGCGAATATGGCCCAATCAGTTAAGTGCTTTTAAACAGATGAGAACCTTTTGAAGAGACTGTTTCCGATGGACAAAGATTATGACTGCTAAATCGACAATTGATCAACTAATCATTAATTCTCCCTACGAGGAGCCAAAACAATATTGGCACTACGATCGCACTTCTCGCCTCTTCAACCGTGCAGAGGGAAGACGACCCGCAGGCTATATCATTGCTTCCGAAAGCTCCAAAACCTTCGACGATCCAGGGAAATTTGTCGAAATTCCTCTAGTTAACCAAATCCGTCCTCGCGTCAAAGCTTGGTGCGATGAAGGACACCCAGGCGTTACAGGCGTTACCAAGCGTCTGCTAGAACACTGGAACAACTCTGAAGAACGGGACTTTCCCTTCTTTTTTTGTCAGTTAGAAGCCATAGAAACCCTAATCTGGCTAACGGAATCCCCCCCGTCTGAAAAAGTTGGTATCGATATTCCTTCCGATGGGGGAAACTTCAAACGCCTGTGTTCCAAAATGGCAACAGGTTCCGGCAAAACAATCGTCATGGCGATGTTAATTGCATGGCAAATCCTGAATAAAGTTACCTATCCCCAAGACTCCCGCTTTTCCAAAGCTATTTTTGTAATTGCCCCCGGACTTACAGTTAAGAATCGTCTGCAAGTTCTGCTTCCCTCTGCTGAAAATAGCTACTACGAAATTTTCAATATCGTGCCTATTGGCTTATTCGATCAACTTCGTCAAGGCAAAGTTTTAATCCGTAACTGGCACACTTTAAACTGGGAAACTGAGGAGCAAATTAAAAAGAAAAAAGGAGTTGATAAACGTGGTGCAAAAAGTAACGAAGCCTACGCACGGGATGTTTTAGGCGAACTTGCCAACTCCAGCAACATAGTTGTCATCAACGACGAAGCACACCACGCATGGCGCATTCCGGCTGAATCCAAAGTTAAAGGTGTCAGCAAAGAAGACTTAGATGAGGCAACTAAGTGGGTTGGTGGGTGCGATCGCATCCACCAAGCTAGAAAAATCCTGACCTGCTTTGACTTCTCTGCCACACCCTTCGCCCCGTCTGGTAAAAAGAGTTCAGAAGAAGCTTTATTTGGCTGGATTGTCAGTGATTTTGGCTTAAATGATGCGATCGAATCTGGCTTAGTCAAGACTCCCCGCGTTGTGATTCGCGACGATGCAAGACTCAACGTGCAAGATTTCAAATCCCGTCTTTACCATCTTTATCGAGATCCAGAAGTTTACGATGATGTAAATCGTAAAGCCAAGCCCAATGAATCGCTTCCTGATTTGCTCAACAACGGCTACCTCTTACTCGGAAAAGATTGGCTGGAAACTGCGAAAGCATGGAAAGAATCTGGGCATAAAGTTCCACCAGCAATGATTTCGATCGCCAACCGTACCGAAACTGCTGCCCGAATCAAATATGCCTTTGACCATAACAAAATTCAGGTCGAAGAACTCTGCATTCCAGAATACACCCTACACATAGATTCTAACGTTCTGAAAATGGCAGAATCCCAAGAGGAAAGCACTGAGATACAAGACACAAACCCAGAGACTGCCGAAGATGATAACTCTGATGATGAGCCTATTCGCAAACTTTCTAAGAAAGAACAGGCAGAACTTTTACGGCAAATGGTGGATACGGTTGGTCAAGTTGGGAAGCCTGGGGAACAGATTCAAAATGTCATCTCAGTTGGGATGCTGTCTGAAGGCTGGGACGCTAAAACTGTAACGCATATTATGGGGATTCGCGCATTCACCAGCCAACTTCTCTGCGAACAAGTGGTAGGTAGAGGTTTGCGGAGAACTGCTTACGACATCAATCCAGAAACAAACCTACTTGAAGCCGAATATGTCAATATTTTTGGTGTTCCTTTCACATTTCTTCCCCACGAATCCGATGATGGAACTCCACCTCCCCCCCCTACTCCTAAAACTGAAATTAAACCCGATCCTGAAAAGCAGCACTTTGAAATAAGCTTTCCAAATATCGTTCGCATTGATTACATTTATAAACCTGAACTCAAACTAAATATGTCTCAAGTTGAGACTTTACAGTTAGATGCCTATGACAATAGCACACTAGCAGAACTCGCTCCTATTGTGGATGGCAAACCAGATGTGACTAAAATTAAGGCGATCGACCTAGAAGATTTGGGTCGCAAATTTCGGATGCAAAAAATTGCCTTTGAGGTTGCTAGGGACATCTTCGACCAGATGAAACCGACTTGGAAAGGCAATCGAGAATACTTACTAGCAAAACTGATTCGATTAGTCCAAGAATTTATACACTCAGATTTTATCCAAATTACTCCCCCATTATTCAATCGAGACGAAATTCGACGGCGTATCCTGATCACTCTTAATCTGAGAAAAGTCGTTCAACACATCTGGAACGCTATTTATTTAGAAAATACAGAAAGAATTGAACCAGTTTTTGATCCAGTTCATCCAATTCGATCTACAGGTGATATGCGTTCCTGGTACACAGGTAAACCTTGTGAGTACACTCGTAAATCTCACATCAACTGCTGCGTCTTTGACAGTACATGGGAAGCCAGCGAAGCCTACGAACTCGATCGAGAAAGAAACGATCGTATTGTAGATGCTTGGGTGAAAAACGATCACCTGGGATTTGAGATTCTCTATATTTTTGGCGGAGTTGTGCGGAAATATCGCCCCGACTTTATAGTTCGTCTGAAAAATGGCAATTTTTTGATTCTGGAAACCAAAGGGCAACCAACTCGACAAGATGAAGCCAAATGGGGATTTCTCGATCAGTGGATTAAAGCTGTTAACCAGCATGGTGGTTTTGGTCATTGGCAACGTGCAGTCTCAAGACATCCATCTGACGTTAGGCTAATCTTGGAGAAACCTGCATTTCAGTTGAGATAAAGTTACTATAATATAGCGTCCGGGGATGACTAGACCCGACACCTACCCACACACTATGCAACCGATCCAAATTACCACCTTCCAAGCTTTGTGGCGCAGCCTCGACCTGATAATCAAAGCCGCACCAATTGAACTCCGCAATATAATAATACTCAACATCATCGGCGGTGCTGCCCCATCTGCCGTGCTTTTTTTAGATAAATTAATCATTGATGAAGTATCTCGGTTGCTGTCGCAAACCCAAACAGCACAGCCCTTTGCTTTGATGCTTTCCCGGCCAATATTGCTGTGGAGTATTGCCGGAGTCTTAAGTCTTAGGTTAGTCGGCGATGCCCTAGACACAATGAGCTCTTTTGCAGCGACATCTTTGCGCGATCGCGTTCAAGGCTTTGTCGAAGGCAAAGTCCTCGAAAAAGTCGCCAATTTCGACGATATTGCCCTGTTTGAAAACCCGGAACTATTAAATATAGTAGAACTCGCAAAAACCGGAGTATTCAAAATACAGCAACTAGCATTTACCATCAGCATGACCATCACGGGAATTTTTATATTTATTCCATCGATAGGCCTTGCTGCAGCGATAGCTTGGTGGGTGCCAGTGGTGATGTTGATTTCATCCTGTCCCTCAATTTACATCCAAAGAAAATATAGCAAAATCATCTGGAGAGTTCAAAGAAAGCAAGCTAAAATCAGCCGCGAGATGAACTTATCCGCTAGAGTCCTGACGGGCGAAGAATATGCTAAAGAATTGCGTTTGTTTGGCTTGCAGGAACTTTGGCTCAAACGCTGGCAGGGTCAATTTTTGCAATTTTTTAGCGAGATGCAGCAAATCCGAAAAAAAGGAGCAATTGTTTTACTTTTGTGGTCAGTGTTTAGTAGAATCGGAGTAGCTTTGCCATTTGTTTATGTGGTAATGGGAGCTTTGGGTGGTCGCTATACTTTGGGAGATTTGGCGCTGTATTCGGGTTTGATTGTTCAGGTGGAGCAAAGTTTGCAATTACTTATAGGTAATTATGCTAATTTGTACGATATCTCTCTCGGTGTTACTCCGATTTTTCAACTTTTGGAACTCAAACCCGAATTGCAGTCTCCGCTTGTGGATGTGGCATCTCGCCTGCCTAGTTTACTAGAGGGCGGGCAAGATGCCCGCCCCACAAATCAAGTATCAGACCACGGGCAAGATGCCCGTGCCACAAAAGATAAAATTGGTATCGAGATTAAGCATCTATCTTTCTGCTATCCAGGTAGCAATAAAAGCACGGTTGAAGATATCAACTTAACCATTAATCCGGGGGAAATGCTAGTGCTTGTTGGTGAAAATGGCGCGGGTAAAACAACTCTTGGCAAACTCCTCGGCCGCCTGTACGACCCGACAAGTGGTACGATCGCCTGGAACGGCAAAGATTTGCGATCGTACTCTCTAGCATACGTGCGATCGCGCATCGCCGTCGTCATGCAAGATTACGCCCGTTTCCCCTCCACAGTCCGCGAAAACGTCGGTTTCGGCGACTTGCTTTCACTGTCAGATGACAGTGCAATTAACGAAGCTATTTCTGAAGCAGGAATTGCAGCTAAAGTCAACAGTTTAGAGCAAGGTTTAGAGACACCGTTGGGGAAACAATTAGAAGACGGCATCGACTTATCCGGGGGACAGTGGCAAAGAATTGCGATCGCCCGCGCCTTAATGCGGCTTTCTACAGCCGAAGTGCTAATTTTTGACGAACCAACCGCCGCCCTCGACCCCAAGACAGAACACGAAATTTACAGCATTTTCCGCCAAATAGCCGCCGGGAAAACCACGATTGTCATCAGTCACAGATTGGGATTGGCCAAAATTGCCGATCGTATCGCCGTCATGGAAAACGGTAAAATAGCAGAAATAGGAACTCACGACGAATTGATAGCATCAAACGGAATTTACTGCTCAATGTTTACCCGTCAAGCTAGCAGCTATATTTAGAGTGAAATAAACATTCCGCCAGGGGTTAAAACCCCTGTCGAGAGAGCGAAAGTCGGTTGAAACCGACTGGGGAGATATTGCAATGCTTGTTCAAAAATGAGTCTTTCAGTCCTCTTTGAGAGAACTTTTGCTATGAGACGGGGGTTTTCAACCCCCGGCGGACTTGTGGGTTAGCGTGGGGAATTGGGCGCGGGTGATTGTGATAAATTATCGCGGATTTGCCATCTAATTTCTCTCCTTATGTGGCGATAAACCGAGTTTCTGCGACAATGTTCAGTGGAGTACGAGAAATATCGGAAGAAACCCGGTTTCTGGGATGATTGTGCGAGATAGATTTATGATAGATTAATCTCATTTGTTTTGTGGCAAAGTCTCGATCCCCCCTAGCCCCCCTTAAAAAGGGGGGGACAAAAGTCAAATACAAATTCCCGCTTCTTAACGAGGGGACAAAAGTTCGATTCAAAGTCCCCCTTCTTAAGGGGGATTTAGGGGGATCTAGCCTTCGAGGTAAAGCAGAGATACCTGTTTTACTGTTGAATGCGATCTTTTTGAGAAAATTGTCAGAAAGTGCGAGCTATAATAAAACCAACCTAGTTGGCGATAATATCAACGATGGAAACTATAACTCTCAACCTACCTGCAGCCGTCGCTTTAACCGACGAACAATTTTATCAATTGTCCATCGCTAATGAAGAGTGGCGATTAGAACAAACCCCCGAAGGAGAACTAATTATTATGCCTCCAACAGGCGGCGAAAGCGGCATCAGAAATTCGGATTTGACTACAGACCTAAATTTGTGGAATCGTCAGACTCGATTGGGAAAAGTCTTTGACTCTTCCACTGTCTTTCAATTACCCAACGGTGCGAAGCGTTCCCCTGATGCTGCTTGGGTACTCCTAGAACGCTGGGAAGCATTATCCGCAGAAGATAAGCGCAGGTTTCCTCCCCTGTGCCCGGACTTTGTAATTGAATTGCGATCGCAAAGTGATTCCCTAGAAACATTGCGCGCTAAAATGCGGTATTATCGAACAAACGGCTGTCGTTTAGGTTGGCTAATTGACCCCCAAACGCCTTTAGTAGAAATCTATCGCTTGTCTGAAGATGTAGCAGAAGTGATTAATTTCTCTTTTGACCAACCGCCTACACTTTCGGGTGAAGATGTACTTCCCGGATTTCTTCTAGATATTACACCTATTCTCAATCCTTGAATCTAGATCAAGAACTGTCGCCCAAGTGGCGAGAAACCGGGTTTCTGCGACAATTTGGGTTGAGTACGAGAAATAAGGGAAGAAACCCGGTTTCTGAGATGAGCCTCCATCCACAAAAATGATGAGCAATTATCTCCCCGTCAACGTATCCGCATAAGGATCGGGCAAAGCTTGCTGCACCTCCAAAAGCGGCAAAGGATCTCCAGTCAACGGTTGGCTAATCAAATTTTTTTTTACCCCATCCCCCTTGCGATCGCGCTCTTGCAAATGCGATAATTCCTCTTGATAAACCGCAACAATCCGCGCCAAACTCCCCGCCAAATCATCCCAATTATCATCTCCCACCAACTTCTCCGAAATTCCCTCAAATAACTCTCCCGCTTGCCTTTTTTGAACATAAGCTTTCAAAAGCTTTCCCGACTTTTGCAAAACGGCCTGATAAATATCCCCATCAGACCACCACAGCCCCTGTTGACTCAGGAGCCAAGTCAAAATATACTCGCGAGCGTGTTGCTCCTTCACCCAGGCCGCGAGATACTGCAAATCTTCCATAGTTACAACAGTCTCCTCAATTTGCCTCAAAATGTCCGCTTGTTTGTATCTACCGTTACTGCGATCGACATAATACCTGCCTTATCATCACCTGTCCGCGTCATTAATATGCCTTAAATCTTAAAAAAACCCTACTGATTTACCAAACAGCAATTCTGAGAATATAAAAATAAACCTAAACCTCCTAGGTCTATTGTCCAATACTTTTAGTCCACCGGAAAGCGGTACACCCCGCCTCGCTTTCCTCTCTCGCAAACCTATCATCAAGCGGGAACAACCAGCGGGTTATTAGCATGACAAAGCAAAATTTTGGTTTAATCGGTCTAGCAGTGATGGGCGAAAACCTAGCGCTCAACGTCGAAAGCAGAGGCTTCTCCGTGGCTGTATACAACCGCACCGCAGCCAAAACCGACGACTTCATGGCCCAACGCGCCCCCGGCAAGAACATTGTAGCCGCCAAGACTCTGACAGAATTCGTCGATGTCCTAGAAACCCCGCGCCGAATCTTAGTCATGGTGCAAGCTGGGAAAGCCGTAGATGCAGTCATCGACCAGCTCAAACCCATGCTGTCACCGGGCGACATGATTATTGACGGCGGCAACTCGCTCTACGACGACACCGAACGCCGCACCAAAGATTTAGAATCGATGGGACTGGGATTTGTGGGCATGGGCATCAGCGGCGGCGAAGAAGGCGCGCTCAACGGTGCTAGTTTGATGCCCGGTGGCACGCGAACAGCTTACGGCCTACTAGAGCCAATTCTCACCAAAATTGCCGCTCAAGTAGATGACGGCCCCTGCGTCACATTCATCGGCCCTGGTGGCGCTGGCCACTACGTGAAGATGGTTCACAACGGCATTGAGTACGGTGATATGCAGCTCATTGCTGAAGCCTACGATTTGCTCAAAAACGTTGGTGGATTGAACGGCCAGCAGTTGCAGGAAGTTTTTGCCGAATGGAATACCACAGACGAACTCAACTCGTTTTTGATTGAAATTACGGCTAACATTTTCAAGTATATTGACCCGGAAACTAAGCAACCCTTAGTTGAGGTAATTATGGACGCAGCCGGTCAAAAAGGCACCGGCCGCTGGACTGTTATGAGTGCTTTGGAATTGGGCGTGAGCATTCCCACAATTATCGCTGCTGTGAATGCGAGAATCATGTCTTCTTACAAAGACGAGCGCGTTAAAGCTTCCCAAGAACTGACCGGGCCTAGCGGCAAGTACGAAGGCGATACTAAAGAGTTTGTGAATAAAGTCCGGGATGCGCTTTACTGCTCGAAGATTTGCTCTTACGCGCAAGGTATGGCACTTTTGAGCGCGGCTTCTAAGTCGTACAACTATGACTTGAGTTTGAGCGAAATTTCCCGAATTTGGAAGGGTGGCTGTATTATTCGAGCTGGGTTTTTGGATAAGATTAAAACAGCTTTCAAGGACGATCCCACTTTGCCTAATTTGCTGTTAGCGCCGGAGTTCAAACAGAGCATTCTCGATCGCCAATCGGCTTGGCGAGACGTGTTAGCTACTGCTTGCCAACTGGGGATTGCAGTGCCAGCCTTTAGCGCTTCGCTGGACTATTTTGACAGCTATCGGCGCGAAAGATTGCCGCAAAACCTCACGCAAGCTCAGCGGGATTATTTCGGGGCTCACACCTACGAGCGCACGGACAAACCGCGCGGCGAATTCTTCCACTCAGAGTGGACGCAGACTGCTAAAGAGTCGCTGCAAACTGGTAGTACGGACTAATTAGTTTTTGTAGGGTGCGTTTCGGCGCACCTTACAGATAGACAATCAGATTACTGCTAATATCAAATCCGTTAGCATCGGAATAGTAAATTCGAGTTCACTGTTGACTGTTCACTGTTGACTGTTCACTGTCAACATCATTCCGGTGTAACCGGAAATGATATAACTAATCTTTTTCCTGAACCCACACCGATACTGAACCGCCTTGACAGCGAAACTCGCCCCAACCCCACTCGTTAGTAGAAACAGGTTCCTGAATATGCCCTGTTAAATCCACAAACTTAGCATGAGGTTTACCAACTTCCATCCACTTGAAACCCTCCGGGCCGTCACTCATAATTACTGCCATTGCCTGTGGATGTTTCCCATTGCCCAATCTCGTCCAGCCAACTGTATTCCAATGATCGAAATAGTCATATTGAGGGCCGTAGGCGAAGTGTTTACGAGCATGGAGAAACTTGTCAATTAGCGATCGATGAGATGGCAGAAAAATCTTATACCGATTGCCGTCACGCCCCCAATCTTCATATTCTGCACCGTAATAATCGCCGTAGAAAACGCAGGGATAACCTTCTCTTCGCAATAGAATAATCGCATAAGCAAGAGGTTTAAACCAGGGTTCCACCACCGATTCAAGTGCTTGCAACGGTTGGGAGTCGTGGTTTTCGACAAACGTTACTGCATGAGCCGGTTGCTGCTGCATCATTGTACCGTCTAAGATGCGCCGCATATCGTAGTTACCGCCCTGTTGGCTGGCGTAATGAAAGTTGTAATGCAGTGGCACATCAAAAACTGACATTTTGCCCTTAACTGAACCGACATACCAGTGCAGAATATCGATATTTGGTGCCCAATACTCACCGACAACAAACAAATCTTTACCGACATATCGCTCCATTTCATCCAACCATTCCGCAAAAAACCAAGACGATATGTGCTTGATTGCATCTATACGGAAACCGTCGGCACCTGTTGTGTCCAGATACCACTTACCCCAGCGTGTAATTTCATCTCGTACCGATTGATCCTGGAAATCCAGATCGCACCCCATTAAATATGCAAAATTGCCATTTTCTAGGGCAACATAGTCATCAAAAAATTTCCCTTCTACCAAATAGACTGTACTGCGATCGTCTTTATTGTACTCGTTGTAGTCTACGGCGTCAAAATGCCACCAGTGCCATTCAAATTGGGAATATTTACCTTTGCGTCCGGGAAAGTTAAAATTGGTGTAGCTTTTGATTTCTTGCAACCAACCTTTGGGATTTAGCCGATCGTGGTAAGGATAAGGAGTTGCCTTAAATATCTCTGCTTTATCTGCACCCATTTTGTGGTTGATAACTACATCGCCATAGACTTGGATCTGAGATTTGTGCAGGGCTGCGATCGCATCCAAATATTGCTGCTTAGTACCATATTTGGTGCGAATTGAACCTTTTTGGTTGAATTCTCCCAAATCAAATAAGTCGTAAACCCCATATCCAACGTCGCTTTGCCCCCCAATTCCTTTGTAAGCTGGGGGCAGCCACAGTGCGGTAAAACCCGCATCTGCCAATTCTTTCGCTTGATTTTTCACCTCATCCCACAGGGTTCCTCGATCGGGAATGTACCAGTGGAAATATTGCATCATCGTGCCGTTGATATCTGCCATTTTTCACCCTTGCCTTGAGATGATACTGACAATTTAAGGCGATCTTAGGCTACAGCATTGCCCATTGTCACGGTATCCGCATTAATTTTTTCTAAAACTCCGGTTTGGGTGTGATTAAAGTTTTGTTACATTTCTCAACTATAAAATCCCTTGACTTTCGCCTGACTCTTTGAACCATACTTGAACTTGAGTGCAGACAAAAAGCCCCAGTCCAAGATCGGGAATCTAAAAGAATTAGTAAGTAAGATCACAATGTGCTTGTGATCTTACTTGCGGTCTTAGTAGATAACTATACTGAGCAAATCTGCTACCATCATAACTACTCCTTTTAAAAAATGTCATTTTATGAAATCTTTTATAGTAAGAGCCGCTGCCGTTTTCGGTGTGATTGCGACATCGGTATTGGATACATGGACAGAAGAAGAGGAAAAAAAGCGTTTATTAGACAGTGGGATTCTGCAAGTGGATGAAATGACGGGAAAAGAGTTTGAAAAATTTCTAGATGTCCATTTTATCAACTTAGGTTATAGTGTTACTTTAACTCAAGATAGTCAAGATTATGGGGCGGATTTAATTTTATACAAAGATGGATATAAAACCGTGGTTCAAGCGAAAAGAAGCAAAAATCCAGTTGGGATTAAAGCAGTTCAAGAAGTAGCAGGAGCAGTCAGACATTACAAAGGGAATAAAGCCCTAGTAATTACCAACAACAGATTTACAGAAAATGCTTGCAAACTTGCTAAATCGAACGACGTAGAGTTATGGGATAGAAAAAGACTCATCGAATTCATCCTGACAGCTAAGAATTGTAAATAACTTATCTACCAAAATTAAGTTATATATAAAAGATGCACTGCTTTCCCGGTATCTTTAATCTCACCGATCAATCATGCTGCAAATTTCTAACACTGTGTTCATAGACGATCGCGAAATCGAGATTAGTGCGATTCGCTCTCAAGGCGCGGGGGGGCAAAATGTAAATAAGGTGGCGAGTGCGATTCACTTGCGCTTTGATATCCCAGCTTCCTCATTGCCCGATCGCTACAAGGAGCGTTTGTTGCAAATCAACGACCAGCGCATCACCTCCGAAGGTGTGATTGTCATCAAAGCCCAGGAACACCGCAGCCAGGAACAAAACCGGGAAGAGGCTTTGAGACGGCTGCAAGAACTGATTAAAAGTGCGATCGTCATACCGAAAAGGCGCAAACCCAGCAAAGCAACTCGTAGTTCCCAGCGCAAGCGTCTCGACAGCAAAACCAAGCGAGGGCAGATTAAAGCTCTGAGAGGGAAAATTACGGAGTGATTGATCATCTCAATTCCTATTAAAATTAGGATATAATTGTAGGTGATGATTGTTAATTTTAGGAAACCACAATGACAACTACTACAAGTAACGAGCCGACGCTAGCCGATGTTATTGAAAAACTAGACAAGCTATCGGCTGAAGTGGAAAAAACTAATGACAAAACAGACAGATTCAATGACAAATTTGATAACTACCAGAAAGCTACCCAATGGGTTGTGCAACTTGCTTTCACTTTGATTGCAAGCGCCACTATCACGGTGATTATCACTTCTGTTCTCCGTAAGTAATACCAAATCCTACTTTAATATCCTCTTTATAACTTGCTTGTTAGATGCCCGAATTCTTCAAGAAGTCGGGGATCTAATCTGCTTTTTTAGGTTGGTCTAATTAGAACTAAGCAACAAAAGTTGTCAGTCGGGATTTGGTGGGCCTAAGTCGTTAGGTAAATCGTTAAGCGTTTTTCCCAAAGCTTTGCAAAGAGCTTTCATTTGAGCAATGGTCAGTTCTGGTTCGTCTAGTCCTCGTTCCCAGTTACTGATTGCTTGTTGACTTAGGGTTTTTGCGCCCGTTTTGTCGGGAATTTGTTTTGCTAAAGCGGATTGCGATAAACCAACAGCCTCCCGCAAGATTTGCAGTGCTGGTATATCTTTGGACTCTTGAGTTTGTTTCTTTCGGGGCATATCATGGGAAATTTACAAGCAAACTTGTTGACAACCCGGAGGTTTACAAGTATCCTTGTTAAAGATAGAGACAACAGAAAGGCGACTGCTTTAGCCGGACGGTGGAAACGCTTTGGTTTAGCAAGCTGCCCTATTTGTAGTTTCTACCCATTATGCCTGCATAGCCTTAGTATTTTCCGGGCTTGGGTGCATGACTCAAACCCGTTTCCCTAGACTTTTCCGAACCCCTGTGGGTTAGTTATCGTTCGGTGAGGGCGATCATCGACTTGGTAAGTCATCGGGAATTTTGGTTACATCTAATCCTAAAAGCTCAAACATAGTTTTTAGAGAAACCTGGTACAGGTTAGCCAGTGCAGCTACGTTTTCAACAGTTGGCATGGACTTTCCTGATTCCCAGTCAGCTTGCATCCGCTCAGAAACGCCGATATGTTGTTTGACTTGAGGGCGGGTTAGCCCAGCTTGTTCTCTGAGTAGTCTCAATGGAGACTTTTCCTTTTCTTGCGAATTTTCTGCCACAATACATGAAGCTTGTTTCACGAGTTCTAGCTTCTTGACCTCCGCCGAAAGATGAAGTACACTTAATGCTTGTAGGTCATCGGGAATTTTGGCTACGTCTAATCCCATACATCTAGCAAGTGTTTTTAGAGGTACGCCTAGCTCGCGCGCCAGAGCAATGACGCGATCGAAGCGAGGAATGGATTCTCCTCGTTCCCAATCGCCAATAATGCGAATTCCTACCCCCATTCGACGACTAAGTTCAGGTTGGGTCAAATTTGCACTTTCTCTAAGGTTTTTCAAGGTTATGGTTTCTTGATCTTTAGCGTCCATCAATTATAGCAGTTAATTGCTAGCAGAATAGTGCTTGACAAAATTGGCATCTGGCACTAAACTGCTAGTAGATAGGCAAAACAAAGGCAACCGGGCGAGCCTCCAAGGTCAAAATGCAGGTTTGAAGAACTGCCTTATTTGTAGCGTCTATCAATTGTGCTTGCATACCCAAGCGTATTTTCGGGGGTTGGGCGCATACCTCAAGCCCCCTTTTTTCTCAACGCCGAGGAGGTGGTGCTATGTAAAAGGTCGATCAACCTCACAGCCCAGTTTAAAATTGTATCAAATATCAAGACCATGATTTAGCTCTGTTTGTTAGCTGCCCCGAGGGGGTACGTAATCATCAACAAGTCCTGAAACATCTAGCCCGATCGAGTGACAGAACTGTTTCAAGCTAATATTTAGGGCTGTACAGATGGCTATTGCAGTATCAACTCTGGGTTTTTGTTTTCTTTTTTCTATTGAATACAAAGTATCTTCAGAGACTTTCCCCGTCAGTTGCTGGCTAAGCTCTCGGCGACTAAAGCCCCTGTATTCTCTAATTTCTGCAAGGCTCATTTCGTATAAATCCCGTACTTCTTGATTCATGGTGCAGAATATTTCGTAGTTTACCCTTGACAAAAGCAGTGAGAATGACTAAACTACGAATAAGGACATAGGAAAGCGGTTGGGCGAGCCTAATTTCGTCAAAATACAGGTTTGAATAACCGCCTTATTTTTCGTGTCTATCAATTGTGCTTGCATACCCAAGCGTTTTTTTGGGGCAAGGGCGCATACCTCAAGCCCCTTTTTTCTCAACGCCGAGGAGGTGGTGCTATGTAAAAGGTCGATCGACCTCACAAGACAGCCCAACTCAAAATTGTATCAGCAGTAATAATTTTTTAACTGTTGGTTTAATTTAATTGCTAATTCGGCCCAAAGCTCTCTGGAAGTTCATCGATTTTTTCTATTTTTAGTTCTCGGCAAATAGCTTTCAACTGAAAGAGAGAAAATTTTGGTTCTGTGGCTCCAGATATCCATCTATGATACGTGGCCCGGGGAATCCCGCATCTAAAAGCAAACTCATCTTGTGATAAGTCTGTTTTGTTGATTCTTAGGGCTTCCAATGGTGAATTGCCCTCCTGTCTTCGTTCTTTTCTTGATGACATTGTAACATAAATCTCAAATTGAGATGTCATACTTGACAGATTTAAATTGACATCTCATAATGAGACATAAGTGACAGAACAAAAGCTGGTCGGTCAGGCCGAACAGCCAAAACCTGCAGTTTTGAATAACCGCCTTGAGGTGATGCGATGTAAAAGGTCGATCGACCTCACAGCCTGACTCAAAATTGTATCAAAGATCCAGACCAAAACTTCAACTTTGCGATCGCACAACTTCCGTGCTATCGTGCCCTTTCTCGAACCATTCCAGATCATGTCCACATCAATTGACAACTTCTACCTAGGCGATGTCGCCTCCAACTTTCACTTTGCAGGCCCGCTGCTAGACTTTGAAGAAGAAATCCAGAATCAATCTCCCTTTCACGATTTAGACTACCTGACAGGCGAAATTAAAAGGGGATTCCTAGACTACGTGCGTCAAGGAATCATGCTGGACGCGATCCGAAAGCTGCGGTTGTACAAAGACAAGTTCAAAACTTTTAAAAGTTACTGCGAACAAGCATTAGGCAGGCAGTATTTTTACTGCACACAAATTATCAAAGCTGCGAGTATTTGCCTGCGCTTAATTAAAGCCGGCTTTGAGATTTTGCCTAGCTGCGTTGCTCAAGTTGTTCCTTTGTTCAAACACGCAATTACCGACCAATATGGCGACTGTCGTTTACAGGAAAAGTGGCAAGAAGTTGTCGATGTCATACCAAAAGAAAGGATTACCGCAGTAACTATTGCTGAAACAGTTGACAACAATCCCAACCTCCGGCTCAAACAAATTCGCATAAAAACCGACACTTACGCCCTTTTAACGAAAAAAGCAGCCGCAGCCGGACTGTCAATTTCGGAATTTTTGGCAAGGTTGGTTGGCGAATACAATCCCAGCAATTTAGACCAGCCAGCGGAACATACTCCCGAACAAGAGGAGATTTTAGACCAATTAGACGCGGAGTTTAAGAAGCCGGCAACCGAACAGACTTCAACTTCTGCCCCAGGAAAAGTTAAGTCTAAAGGTTTTGGAGTCAAAGTTGAGCCTAAAGGTGGTAAAACGGAAGTGAAGGCGAAAACTTCGGAAAGGGAAGTTAAGGCGAAAACTTCGGAAGGTGAAGTTAAGTTCAAAAATCGGCAAACAGAAATCCAAGCCGAGAAACAGTCGAATTCATTTAATGAGAAAAATCATGAAGTCATCTGCCCAAAATCCAATCATGCGTCAACTGAAATTAATGGAGGTTCAACTGAACGAAATTCAGTGCCACCTTATTAAAGCCAGTGTGTTGAATTGGTGGCAAATAGTTTTGCCTGACGGACAGAAAATTGCGATCGAGCACGCAGGCGGCGGACACTGGATTTTTCGGGCTAACGGGCTTGAGAAATCTCATCCAGAAGTGCGGCTAGCGGTGTTAAGGGCGATCGCCGAAGGCTGTCGCCGATAAGTTACGGCCCAGGACACGGCGCGGTGCCGTGTCCTGAGATGGACTGGCGATCGGATTGGATATGATTTGGAGATGCTGGGGGGCGATCGACATTAGTTGCGATTGCGATCGGAATTTCCCAAGTGTTGGCCGGGGTTTAAGGTGCCAGCGTTGTGGGTAGACGGGTGATGTCTGCGGTGTTTTATGACTTTTGTAGAGACGATGGAACACCAAAAACCCTCAGCTCTTAAAACTTGGATGGTTTGGCATCAACAGTCTCAACCGGAAAAGCTGATAGCCCTGTTCGCCCGGGACAAAAAGCATGGTCGGCGAGGATATGCCGATCGGAGCCAACGTTATCTTAAGATTGAGCAACATGGTTCATACTGAGTTAGACTGAATATTAGAGTATAAATCTAAGGAGTAGTTTTTTCAGGAAACCACAGGAGGCAGCGTGACATTAGGCGTAGACAGCAGGCAATTACTATCTTATGAGAAACCACCTGTTAATGAGGTGATTTGCAGTGTTTTGTTCGACCCTATCGAAGCCTTACTGACACCCCATATCGGCTTGTTATGGCAGAGGTTTCAACCGGACTACCCGTTTTGCTACGAGGTTGATCCCCTACCACCAAAGGTAGAAGTTTTCAATAATCAGGTTATTGAAACTATGCTGGAAGAAAGTGATCTTCCTTATTTGCCCAGAGTATGGTTCATTAGCTCTGATGACACAAAGATTGTCCAAATCCAGCGAGATCGGCTGATTCATAACTGGAGAAAAATTAGTCCAAATAGTGAGTATCCTAGATATGACAGCCTTATTAAAGCATTTCAAGGTCATTTGACAAGCTTTAATGGTTTCCTACAAGAGGGGGAGCTAGGTACAATTCAGATACGTCAATATGAACTAAGTTATGTCAATCAAATTTCACAAGGAGAAGCATGGGAAACTCTTGAGGACATCGGCAAAATTTTTCCTGACGTTAAATGGCAGAACAGTCTAGAGAGATTTCTTCCAAAACCTCAATATATTCATTGGCATACGAGATTTGATTTGCCAGAAGAATTTGGCAGATTACATATATCGATCAGGAATGGACTTGCTGACAACCATCCCACTCTTTTTTTTGAATTAAGTGTTCGGGGAATTGGCAAATATAGCTCTTTGGATTTAATGCAAAATTGGTTTGATGTGGCACATGAATGGACTGTCCAGGCATTTGCTGATTTAACTGATAAAAAAATCCAGACCAATATTTGGAAGCGGAGAGGGTAAAGCTTATGACTATGACTAAATCTTCATTGAAGGAAGTCGAACAAGAAGAACAAGCAATTTCTTTAACAACGCTCCAAACATCTCCGAAAAACTATTCTTCCCCTCCTGTCCGAATGATTCAATACGTTCGTTCATTAGCACAGAGCTCCGCTGAGTCTGGGAATGCTGAAGTTAGAAAATCTTATCCGCTTTCCCCCCGAACGCAGATAAATATGGGTTCGAGAATTGATGCTGAGGAGCTTAAGAACATTGATGAGGGTAAGGTCAGAGACTTCAGCAGCGAAATAGCTGTGTACGAATGGGATAAACCTCTTGGCCATCAAGCTAATTTTATTAAAAGTGATCCAAAAGAACGGCGTGGTAGATTTCTGTCATCTCCAAGCAGTGATTTGTCAAAAAATTTACCCCGTACACCTAAAAAAGTTGAGGCTATCCATCCTCAGCAACAACGTTACCAAAATCTTCGGGTATATCTTGACTCACTAAAAAATGAAGCAAGAGTAACAGGAGAGACAGAATTTTCGGAAAGAGTTCTCAATTTATCCTGGTCTGTGTGGGAAAGACTCACAAGTCTATTTCAAGCAAGAGGACAGTGGTTGGAGGTTCCAGATGCTTGTCCCGGTTCAAAAAATAATTTTATGTACACTTGGTCAAAATCTGAATACTACTTAGAGTGTGAGATTTTTGGCACTGGTGAGATAGAATTTTTCTACCGTAACAGAAACACTGGAGAAGTGTGGGGAGAAGATACGACGCTCGATCAGGGTTTTTCGAGTGATATTTTGGACAAAGCTTCGCTCTTTATCGAATAAGTTGTTCTTCAGAATGGATTCAGTTGGATCTAATTTAACTCCACTCCCCGATACTTATGGTGTCCTGAGACTTGCTCGACCGCCTAAAGACTTTGCAGAAAAGGGCAATATCTTAGCGCTCCAATTGGATGAGGAGTTTACTCTATCGTCAGAGGATAAAAAATCCGTTCCACCCCACCTGAGCGTTTGGGTTGACTCTCTTACAACACCTGAACAAGCTTACAACTTCCTTCCCGAAAACTCGCCTCGAAAATTAGTTCTTCGTCTCAAAGTTAATGAAATCTGTAAAATTCAAGCAAATTCTGGGGAATGCGTATATCCTGATTTGTTAAAGGTTATATGGGTTTACCTTTTTCAGGAAATAGAGGGTAAGCTTGTTAGAGATGGTAGGCCTGGTGCTGATGGTCATTCTGGAATCACAGGACTGGATGAGAAATCTGTACCTGCAGGATTAACTAACAGACAGCAGAAGAATCTTCGCAAGGATTTGCGAGCCAAATTAGCGGAACTCGCATCTAAGGATTGTTTTCACATTATGGATTCATAGATATTTCCATAAGAGTGATAGCTAATCAATTGTATGTTCGGACTAAGTTGCCCTTTTCTATCCCACCACAGCAAAAGCCATCCCAGGGAAACCGGACTCGTAAACTCTGGTTCCTTTTGATTGACACAACTCGACTCGAACCAGTGACCCCTAAGATGTCAACGTAGTGCTCTAACCAACTTAGCTATGCGTCTGTCGATCGCTTCAATTCGTGACATTTTTCCAGACTATACTCAAAAGACATCTCCAATAATCAACTTGAAAGCTTTGTACCGAGATAGCTGAATCTTAATTTTCGGAGATGTCTAATGCTCTGCCTTACTCTATTGGATGAAGCAATAGCTCAATTGTCTCCACTAACGTTTCAGGCTCAACAGGCTTGGGAAGATGCCTTTGAAATCCGGCTGCTAGTGCTTGCTGTTGATTTGTCTCACCTGCATACGCTGTCAGGGCGATCGCGGGAATCTCTCCTCCCTCCTGTGTGGATAGTTGTCTGATTTGACAAATCAACTCATAGCCATCGATTTGTGGCATTCCAATATCAGCAATCAAAACATCTGGCTTAAATTTAGTGAGTTGTTGTAGCGCATCTGTTGCTGAAGATACAGAGATCACGGTGGCTCCCGCTTGCTCCAAAATACATTGAACTAACTCTAAATTGTCTACTTCGTCATCGACGGCCAGGATACATAATCTAGCCAAGGGTGAAGTGTGAGCATGGAGTGATAGATTGTCCTTCTGCTCACTGTTTACCTCATTGCTCCTGGCTAATAAGGGAAGTGTGACAGTAAATGTTGCTCCCTGTCCTTCTCCCAAACTTTCGGCTTTAACAGTTCCACCATGTAGCTCAACGACGTGACGCACGATCGCTAATCCCAGCCCTAACCCACCAAAGGTTCTCGTAATACTGCTATCGGCTTGTCGAAATGTGTCAAAGACATAGGGAATAAATTCTGGCTTAATCCCTTTTCCTGTATCCCTGACTTGAATTTGAGCAAAGGAATCAATCGTTTTGAGTTCAACTTCAACTCGACCTCCAGTTGAGGTGAACTTAATGGCATTGGTGAGCAAATTCCAGACAACCTGTTGCAATCGGGTAACATCTCCTAACACATCGCCGACATTTGGATCTAGCTGAGTTTGAATTTGAATGTTCTTCGCTTCGGCGGCTAAACTAACTGTTTCGATCGCAGCTTTAAGAGTTGTTTTCAAATTAACTGGAGTAGAGTCCAAACTCAGCTTGCCTTGCAGAATACGAGAAATATCCAGCAAATCCTCAATCAGTTGAACTTGCAACTGGGTATTGCGTTCAATGGTTTCGAGAGCTACCACCGTCTTGCCAGAATCGAGGGTTCCCCTTCGCAGCAGTCGAGTCCAACCCAGAATCGGATTCAACGGAGTTCGCAATTCGTGTGATAAGACAGCTAAGAACTCATCTTTAATTCGGTTAGCTGCTTCTGCTTGTGCCCGTGCTTTCGATTCTGACTCGTAGAGCCGTGCTCGGTCGATCGCCTGCGCTGACTGCTGTGCCAATGCCAAAACGAAAGCGCGATCGCTCTCACAAAGCTGGGGAACCGTGGAAAAACTCAGCGATAGCCCACCAACGGCTCGTCCTTCAATCAACAATGGCACCGAAATCCAGGCTTTAGAACCAACCTTGGCATAAGCTTTGGCTAATTCAGGATAACGGGCAATTCGGTTTTCGATAGTTTCTAGCCAAACAGGTTGCCCACTTCGCACAGCTTCTGCCAGAGGATATGGTGCATGAATCGAAAAACTACGCAGAAAGTCATCTACGTGCTCATAGCCGATCGCTTGAATAATCTCCAGTTCGCTTGCATCCTGGTTTAATACCGCAACCAAACCACAACTTGCTCCCAGTGCGGACATTCCCTGTTCAATAATCACCTGAGCCACTTGAGCCGAGGTTAGTGATTCAGACAAAGCTGTCATCACCCCCAGCAGTCTAGCCGTCCGGTTAGCAGCGAGTTCGGCGGCTAATTTCGCTTGTTGTGTTTCATTATAGAGACGAGCATTATCAATGGCGATCGCTGCTCGCTGAGCCAAATCTTCAGCCAAGGGAATGTCTTCCAGGCGATAGTGGCGATCGGATTCAGTAAACACAAAGGTAATGCTACCCAACACGCGCCCCCGTGCCTGTAGCGGTGCAATGATGCAGGACTTTAACCCAACTCCACGTAAGATTTCCAGGTATTCACCATTCGGCACTGTGGCAACTAACTGTTCATCTGTAATCTCAATCCCAATTTCAACCTGTCCAGTTTGCATGACTTTAGCAATGCCATACCCATCATCGAGATTCCTGGGAAAGCGTTGAGCCAACTCCCAGCCAAACCTCACTTTTTCGGGATCACAATGAGCAACTGCAACCCGACCAATTGTGCGATCGTCATTCAGCAGATCGACACTACACCAATCTGCAAAATAAGGAACTGCCAGCTTTGCAACGCTTTGGAGAGTTTGTTCATACTCTAGCGAAGAGGAAAGGACAGCACTCACTTGGGCTAAAAATGCTGATTTTTCCTGAGAATTCTCTGCTAAAGCACGGGCTGCCTGTTCTTGAACAAGCTGTACTCGTTCGTCTTCGGTTTGCTTGCGTTCCGTAATGTCGCTGAAAGCAGCAATGATATTGATAATTTGTCCCTCTTCGTCAAACAAAGGGGAAGCATTGATCGAGAGAATCGTGCGGGTGCCATCGGCATGGTTAATTGCATATTCAATGCCATACACAGGCTGGCTTGTTTGCATCACCCGCGCCAACGGCAGTTCATCTTCTGGGAAAGGATGACCCTCCACGGTTGTAATAAACCAGGATGGATCGTTGTAGACTTGCTCCTTTATGTCGCTGCAAGTCAATCTCAAAATCCGTTCTGCCGTCGTATTGGCGGCAATAACCTGTCCGGTACAATCCAGAATGGTGATGCCATCAGGAATAGTTTGGAAGATGCTCGATAATTGCGCTTCACGTTCGCGCAGAACCGTTTCTGCCTGCTGGCGTTGTGTAATGTCGTGCATCACGACAACTGCACCCTGTTTTTCGCCGTTGGCGGCAATAATCGCCTGTCCAGTTGCTAACAGCATTCGCGCAGTTCCCTGCTGCGGAACAATCATCATTTCCACATCACGAACGTTCTGTCCTTGCAATGCCTGGAACAGGGGAATATCCTCTGTATTCATGCGTGTTTTGCCGTCGGACAAATACAAGTCATAATATTCAGCCCATTGATCCGCTGGAACTGGCTGCTGAGGTAATCCATGAAAATCTTTAGCTGCTTGGTTAAATACCGTCAATATGCCATCGGCATCGCAAGCCACAATGCCAGCTTGAACGTTGTTTAGAATTGCCTTCAAAAAGTCCTGTTCTTTGTGAAGAGTGGCTTCCACCTGCTGGCACTTGACGATTTCGGCTTTCAATTGTCGATCGACTTGAGATGTTTCAGTAGTATCTTGGAAGTAAAGAAGTAAGCCATCTTCACTCTTGATGAGGCGAATTCTCAACCATTTGTTGAGTGAGGGGTAATGTTCTTCAAACTCGATCGCCGTTGGCGTTGCGATCGCTCGATGACAATACTTATATAGCTCCGAGGTAAGATCGATCGAAAATATAGTCCATATATTTTTGCCTATCAGGTGTTGCCGCTTCCTGTTTAAAAGCTGCTCTGCTTTATGGTTGACATAGGTGCAGTGCCACTCTGAATTAATAGAAATAAATGCCTCAGCCATGTGATCTACTATCACCGCAAATCGTGCTTCAACTGCTTGGCAGTCTGTACATAGCTCTGGAGAAAAATTTATAGTAAGCTCTTCTCGATGATTCAAGGAGTGTGTACGTTCTACATTCATTGCGGTTAGTCCTGCCTATTTACCTATTATGCCAGCTATTGTTAGGGAATCAAGATATAATATGCCCAAAAACTAAGTCCTTCAGTATTTAAGCACACGGGCGATCGCCACTCATGGGACAGCACCGCTAAAAATTCGTCTTGAATCCGGTTAGCGGCTTCTGCTTGGAACCGTGCAAGGCGATCGCGTTCTCACAGTGGTTCTCTTTCTTGTTCTGCTTGCTTGCGCTTTGTTCACGGATGGGAATGGTGCCTACGAGAATCAAGCTAGCGTTTCTTTAACACCTAACTCATGCAAACTACGCAACTCCTCAGCAACAGCCTCGACGAAACGTGGGACTGTACTAAATCTCTGGTCTAGACATATTGTGTCATTCCTAATTGAGAATGCCAAATCTACCAGTTTGGTTGTAGAAACAACAAAACCCGCCCACCAAGCGGGTTTTAGCTATGGACACAACTGAACTCGAACCGCTGACCCCTACAATAGACCTCTTGCAAAATAATTTTGTGCTATTATCGAAAGTTTAGCCAATTTTATAATCTAGCAGGCTGGGCAAATTTAAGGAGATGCCAATCAACCCAATAATTCAAAGTTTGACCTAAACTTGAGCAAACTTTTAAGGATAACACATATTTTTTTTGCAAGAGGTCTAATAAAATGCGATGGCGGTGGCAGTAATAATTCCAATCATCATATCTTTAAATCGGATTTACAAAAATTAGTTGACGAGCTAGGGATAGAAATTAGGATCGCACACTATCCTTCCTATACATCGAAGTATAATCCGATTGAACATCGTTTATTTCCTCACGTAACCAGAGCCTGTCAAGGAGTAATTTTTACTCCTCTTAAGTTAGTTAAAGAACTCATGGCAAAAACTCATACTAAAACCGGGCTTTCTGTGGTAGTAAATGTAATCGATAAAATTTATGAAACTGGTCGAAAAGTAGCTAAGGGATTTAAAGAAACAATGAAAATTATTTTTGATGAATATCTACCAAAATGGAATTATCGTGCAGTTCCGACTATTTAGCAGACGCTAAAGTTATTAAACTTTTATTCCATAGTAGAAAAAGCACTCCTTCGGTTCCTTAAACCATTCGATGTGATTTTTAGTTATTTTGGCTATTTTGCTCATTAGATTTAGATGTGATTGATGAGAGATAGTCATAGTTATGGATAAAAAACATCATCGCCCAAAAGCGAAGCACTACGTTAATAGCATTTAAGTAGCTTTTAGTCAATTAATTGTATTTCATACTTACAACCAACGAAAAGCATTTTATATTCAATAAAACTGTCCTTGCCCGTTATTCCTAAGTGACCACTAAAAACAATTAGACAAAGCTACAAATTGACAATCTGGTCATCATGATTTTCCTTGTCCCTGGATTGCCTGCCCGTAAAAAGCACAAAAACTGACGTGGTAGCATTTCTTCATAAACTGCCGTGATGTCGTGAGGATACGGCTCGATATGTGATGTGAATAGCTAAGAATCGATCGAATAAATGGGCAAGGTGAATGCGAGAGCTTCCGAAACTTGGCAAAATAAATCCTCATTAACATCTAAAAACCAAGAATATCTGTAACAAAATCTCGATATTTTGCTGATTTCATTCAGGAATTATATGATTTTTTAAACAACCACTGTCATCATTTTGGTATAATTGTGACAGTATCAGGTCCATATTTGGAAATATTACTACCGGGAGCGTGATGTTTGGCAGAATTCCATTGAGCTAAACTTTACAGCAGCGATCGTCCAATTAACCCTTTGAATCCGTGCCACAACTCGAACTTTTCTCTGAATTTTAACCCAAACCCAGCTATGCTAAATCTCCTCAACTAACGATGAATTGTGAGGCGCTAAGCTGTTGTACCTTTAAATAGGGTATAATAAAAATTAAGTTTAGTCAATCTCTACAAAAATGCCCGCCAAAAACCATCTCAATTCCAACAAATAGAGAAAATACAGAAAGCCTTAAAAGAGTAAGAAAAGGCAAATGTCAGAGAAAGAATTCTGATTTTATTATTGCTCAATGACGGAAAAACACAATCTAAAATCGCTGAGTTTTTGGGTTGTTCAGTAAACAAAGTATCTTATTGGTGTGTAAAGGGAGACCCCGACAATCTAGAAAGTCTAATAGATGAAAGAATGAAGGGCAATCACAAAAAAGCCACAGATAAATATATAGAGATATTATTATAAACTATAGAAAAAGACCCTCAAGAATTAGGATATGATTTTGGACGATGGACAGCGCAGAGATTAGCAACATACTTAGAAGAATCCACAGGAATAAAATTAAGTGGAGGACAAGTTCGGAGAATATTAAAGCAAAAAAAGTATGTTTACATCTGGGCAAAGTATAGTTTGGAGTCAAAGAGAAATCCCGAAAAAAGAACAGCGTTTAAAATAAAGATAGCCGAATATTTAAAAATAGAAAAAGAATCACCAGAACGGTTACAGGTATGGTTTTGGGACGAGAGTGCATTTAGTTTAAGAGTCACGCGAAGAAAGAACTGGTGTAAAAAAGGAAGCCGAAAAAAGGTCAGAGGAGACCGAAGAAAAGGCAGAGTCAATGTAATGGAAGCAGTGAGGAATTCGGATAAAAAAAGGTGGGTAGAATTTCTCAAAAAAGGCAATTCATATAATTTTTATCAAGTGCTAAAACTCTTTTATGAAGAGCTAATTAATGAATGGGTATCAGCAGGTAATCAAGCCTCAGAATTTGCTGAAAAAGGAGCGAAAATAGTGATTGTTCTGGATAATGCTAGTTTTCATAAGAAAGAAGAGTACCTGAAAATAATTGAAACAGAAATGCCTAACCGACCTTTAGAATTCCTCCCCGAATACAGCCCAGACTATAACTTAATTGAATTAGTATGGCATTCGGCCAAAGAATATATTGCCAATCGACTTTTTACATCTATTGAAGAGCTAGAGTATTTATTGCACCGCCTCTTAAATGAAGGGCAATTAATAATTAAATGGGGTCGCAAAATCAAAAATAAGGGCAATGCTTGTATCACAGTTTAAATGTGCAACAGCTTACTAGGATACAGAAAATGCGTTAGTTTGTATGAAAGGGCGTTCTCCAATTCAGCTCACAATCGCATTGCTGCGCCTTCAATCTATGGCAGCATAACTTAACAGTTACATCTACCGTTTTCGGTCTAGTTGGTAACTCGATATGGGCGAAGTATTAAACCAGTAAATGAATCCCAAATCGGTTAAATTAGGAAAAGGAGCTTTCCACTTAAAATCATGGGACAATTCGATTACCTACGCGACCAGATTAGTAACAATATCTGGATCGATAAAGAAATATTGCAAATATCCGAAGCAGTTACAACAGCACTAAACGAGGGTCAAGAATGGTACTTTAGTCTGCCTCACCTTCAATTTATTATGGCAAACCCAGTGATGGGAGGGCTTAGGGATTTACTGACCGCTTCCCAAGATTTAGGAGGGACGGTTGTTGATTGCAATCTGGTCTTTCTAGAAACGGTTTACGGCATCAACAAAGCTTTTAATAGCAAAGTTCACAAAGACCTAGCGGGTAAAGCTCAAGTTGAGTTAGCCAAACTTGCCGCTAACAACACCGAAAAAGCGATTTACGAAGCCTCGGTTATGGCGCACAACGAAGCACTCAACCTGCCGGAACTCTCGGTAAAAGTAGCCACCATCGAAGCAGAAATCGCCTCAATTCAGCAACAAGGAGCAACAGCAACTGAGCAAATAGAGCAGTGGAAGAACGGCGCTATCACCAAGCTAGAAGAGCTAAAAAATGAACTCTTAGCCTTAATTGAAGGACTCCAAGGCAATCCCAGAAGCAACGCCCGCGCCAGACTCAGAAAAGTAGAAGCCGGGATAGCAGCCATGCAAACTGGAAATATCCCGCCAATTATCGCCATGAATCCTTATGAAATTAGCTCACAATTCGACCTTTCCATACATTCCACCTTTCGGAAAGCGCCTGTTGTTCTTAATGCCATAGTTCCTATTGCGGTTGGAGGTGCAGCAACAGTAGCAGGAGCAGCAACTGTACTTACTGGAATTGCAGGATGGTTGTTGAGCAGTTTCTTTCTCAAAGCGGTGAGTATTCCAGCTACCCTTCTACCAGCGCTAACGAATACGGTAGTATCGATTGTCCTGAAAGTAGTGGGTAGCGCTGGTGCTAATGCAACGAGATATTTAGCAGCTTCCGCTTTGAAGGCAGGGCAATCCTTACTACCCAAACTCTTTGGAGCAACCGGGATGCAAGCGAGTGGATGGGCTTACCTCATGGCTTGGGCAACACCGATAATCGGAGCAGCCGTGATTATTATTCAAGCCATGAGAAATAAAACTTCACTAGCAGAACTGCTTTACGTGTTTGCTGATATTCAAGGTTCTACCGCGGGAAAGTTTCATCTATCTCAGGCATATATGCAAGACACAAATAAAGTTGAAGTTTTAGAACAATTTAAAACCTCTTCAAGACGATTGATTCAAAACGCTCCTTTGCCGATTGAGCGGATTATCGGAGTCGGGTTGAACAACAAAAAAGAATATGCTGTTGCTTATAATTTAACCAATCCCGACAATCCCATTCAAATCCTAGGGGAAGCAGCGATAGTAACAGCACTAGGAAGCGATAAAATTGATAAAATAGAATCAGGAAAATTTTTCTTTTTTGATTAATTATGCCGACAATATACGAATTAGATTATTCTTGGGTTGATGAAAGTTTAGCGCAGATTCAGACAACTGCCATCTGGTCTGTGTGGGATTGCGTCGCCCAAAGCTGGTCAACCAAGCCCAAAGTAACTCTGCGAAATACGCTGCTTTCAGGCTTGCACCAAGATGCGGGCAAGGAAAGATTTTGTATCGGAGAAATCCCGGAAACTGCGAAAGATCCGTCGCTGTTGAATCCGTTTGTTGCGGGCAAAGATCGCTACACCTTAGATTTAGCCAGCAATTCCAGAAACCGCGGCAGATTTACATTTAACCTAACGCCTATTGGGAAAGACTACTACGGAACAAAAACGACTGACCAATGGAAACGAATTATTTACGGCAGCATTTTACATACAGGTTGCAAACTTTTAGCTGGCAGGGAATTCAATTACGTAGTGGTTGACGACGAACATAAAGATGCTCAAGGAAACCCGCAAGATGACCCGACAAATGGGAGGCACTGGAATAGCGGAGACAGTCACGGCAAAGCTTCCAAAAGATTCATGACGATATTGGGGACAGGAGACGTTCATCTTGACAGCGATCCAGAAATTCCGCTGCAATTTAGGATAGCCTCATTCAAGCAATGGGTAGCCAAAGGTACCATCGCCTACAACCCCGAACTCGATGATTCAGGTTTTGATTTGGTAATTCCCCTATCATCCTTGAAGGGCAATAAACCAGCGCTAGGAAACTATACGGATAAACTGCTGTGCGGGTTGGTATTTGAGGCAGAGCAGCGCACCGCAAAAGCAGGGTGGATGCTATTTCAGTGGTTCGATTACGAAACGCTGGAACAAGACAGAATCATCAGCCGTTTAATTAATAAATGCGAGCGTTTAGTCGGCGCTCTCAACTCAATTCAAAACTTAGCCGAGCTGTTGAGAATCGACCAAAATGAAGCAGAGCAGGAAATACAGCAGGGCAATGAAGGGCTGCAATCTGAGGCGGAATATGTCAACACGGCGATGCAAATCATCAAATACGACGTGCGCGGAAAACTGCTGCTTCACCCCTATATTACCGCCAAGGTGAAAGAGCGCCTGAGAGTAATTTGGTTGAATTTAGCGAAAGCTGCGGGAGTTAGGTTCTGGTCGCTGATGGCACAACCCGATGAATATTTTGCCAAGTACGAAATTACCGACACCAGCGGCAATACAGTGTTTAGCAGAAAAGTGTTTTGCGCCCCCGGCATGGCAGTTGGTGAGTACATCGTGTTCTGCAATCCCATGCGCCACTGGGGCGACTGTCAGTTGTGGGAAAACGTACACGAGGGTACTTACGCCCAAGGTGGTGGATTGATGGCCGCTTCTAGGAGGTTACTGCTCAACTTGGGACGGGATACCGACGGAGATTTTATTCAACTGATTCGCTCGACTGAATACCCGAATCTCCGCAATGCGATCGCCAATTTCGACAAACCGCCCCAGGTAAAGAAACTCCCCAAAGTCCCGCTGGTGGGCAACCTCCAACAAGTAGCGATCGACAGCATGAACGACAGCACGGGCATTGTCGCATCGCTGATGGGACGGGCCAGGGGTGCAAAAGCAGAAGGGATAGTGCTGGTGATTCCCCCCGGCGGGATGCAAACAGAACCGCAAGAAATGGCAATTATCGATTTCCTTTCCCAGCAGCTCCAAATTGCAGTTGATTCGCTCAAATCGGCGTATCCCAACAATGATGCAGGACTCAAAGCAGTGGGAGATTATTTGAACGGCCTCGGTGATGCAGCTCAAATTCCGTGGCTAGCCGATTTTAAAAAGGATGATTGTTATTTGAGCCGACCTTGTAACGTAGCACCCGATGCGGTCGATACCGTATCTCGATTAGTCCGCTTAGTAAACAGCTATTGGCAACCGGCCCAGTTAGAAACTAATTTAAACCTTACCTCATTTGTGAATTCCCTTTTTTCCGCAGTATCGGTATCCGAGGCTCAACAAAATTACGCATTTCAGCAAAGAAATGGGTATGCTTCGGAAATAAGCGCTGCCATCGCCTGGAAAGAAGAAAACGAGGGCGACACTGCGAGAATCCGCTCTGTAGCCTTTAAGTAGGGTTTGCTGAATAATTGATCGCCAGCCAAGAACAGGAGCTCACGATATATTCAAGCAGAGTTAAATATAAGTT
>NZ_JAUBRC010000061.1:0-36107 GCF_036701635.1 Microcoleus sp. N9_B4
AGGAAGAAGGAAGAAGGAAGAAGGAAGAAGGAAGAAGGAAGAAGGAAGAAGGAAGAAGGAAGAAGGAAGAAGGAAGAAGGAAGAAGGAAGAAGGAAGAAGGAAGAAGGAAGAAGGAAGAAGGAAGAAGGAAGAATGCCCTTCGACTTCGCGAGCGGGTAAAAAAAGGGAAGAAGGAAGAGGGAGTTAATTATTAGAATCTCGCTGGTTGAGTAAGGTGGGAATTGCCCACCCTACAACCGGAGATGATATTAATCCCGATTCTTTGACTTATCCTGTTCTTCTTTGGCCCATTGGTGGATCGAGAATTAGAAAAACCAACCGTAGGAATGTAAGCCTTTGCCTAACAGATTAACGCCTAGATAGCAAATCCAAACTACCACAAAACCTGTGGCGGCTAAAATTGCTGGGCGTCTTCCCTGCCAGCCCCGAGTAATGCGGGCGTGCAGGTAGGCAGCAAATACCAACCAAGTAATTAGTGCCCAAGTTTCTTTCGGGTCCCAACTCCAGTATGATCCCCAAGCTTCGTTAGCCCAAACCGCACCGGCAATAATGCCAACTGTCAGTAAGGGGAATCCTAAACCGATGATGCGATAGCTAATGTTATCAAGAGTTTCTGCTAGATTCAAGCGCTGGGGCGAGAGAAGTTCTGCGGTTTGAGTTGGGGCGGTTGATGCGGTTTGAACGGTGGCTAATTCGAGCACTGCGGTGGTGCCTAAACCGTTATTGTTGGAGTTGAAAGAGGGTTCGCTGAAAACTAATGCGCTGTCGGCGCTGGTTTCTGCATTTTGAGGTTCGGGGTTTTGAGGGCGTTGGAGGCGGTAGTTGCCGTTGCGGTTGCTGTTGGTGCCGAAGGAACTACCGGTGAGTTCGATTTTTTGGCCGCGGGTGACGATCAAAAATGCGATCGCCAGTAACGCTCCTACCATTAAAGTTGAGTAACTGAGCATCATGACGCTAACGTGCATCATCAGCCAGTTTGATTTGAGGGCGGGTACTAGGGGCTCTGCAGATTGCATGGTGGCGGGCAGAGTCAGGGCTGCAAAGGCGGATATTGCCATTGCTACGGGGGAGGTGGCTACTCCTACTAAGCGGGAACGACTCATGTTTTCCGCGACTAGGTGGATGGCGGTGATTCCCCAAACTAGGAAAAATAGGGATTCGTAGAGATTGCTTAAGGGGAAGTAGCCGGCTTCTATCCATCGAGAACCGAGTAAAGCGGCGATGGAGAGGTTGGCGACGGCCATTCCTGCGGTTCCTAGGGCTGATAGGTAGGGAATGCTGGGGAATGCTGCGCCAACCCAGTAAATGAGCATTGTGGAGAACAAAACGGCAAAGGAGATGTTGTCCAGCCAGTTCTGGAGTACGACCAGATCCATAAAAATTACTCCGGTAGTGTTTTTACTTATTTTTGCTAACTAGATCGATCGTACTGGGGTTGGGCAGTTTTGGGTTTGGGATTTTGAATTTTTGTGGCAATTATGAGTGATGGGCGGTTGTTGAGGTGCGAGTGGGCGATCGCGCGGACGCATCAAACAAGCTACTATTGACCCACCAGACGAGTGTCACCCCGTCAAGTCACACTTGTTGATTCTGGCTGACGGCTTGAGGTTGGACGAGTTGAAAGTAAGGAAACACGGAATGCTGATGGGCGAAATTCGATCGCCGATTAACAAAATTAGGACTTACGCAGATGGGGCCAGAAACCGGGTTTTTTTAGGAAAATCCTTCCTTCGTACTCGAAGATTAAGTAAAAAACCCTGTTTCTTTGTCGGGAGTGCGTCTACGACTGAAAATATAGGATGTTTTTTGATCTGGGGCTATCTGGAATCCTTTAGAATTGATTGAGCTGATTACCCATTTGCTGTTTTTGCAACCAGCAAAAAAACGGAAGCCCCCGACAATCGTTGTGGATACTCCCCAAATTTTAGACTAAAGCTCAACCTCCCAGATTTATCAAGGCGAGTCAAATCTAAAATCTAAAATCTAAAATCTAAAATCTAAAATCGACTGACGGTTCGAGCCGTTGTATAGGCTAGAGGAGATGTTGGGTTAATGCGTCGAGATTCAATATTTTACAAGTTATTTCAAGAAGCTCCGACGCTGCTGTTTGAGCTATTGGAAGAGTCACCATCGAATGCGGAACAGTATCGATTTGACTCGGTTGCTGTGAAGGAACCGAAGTTTGAAATTGATGGGGTGTTTTTGCCGCCGGATGCTGAGCCTGGAGTTGTATATTTCTGTGAGGTGCAGTTTCAGCGGGATGAATTGTTGTATGAGCGATTGTTTGGTGAGTCGTTTTTGTATTTTTATCGCAACCGTCAGCGATTTACAGATTGGGAAGCGGTGGTAATTTATCCGAGTCGATCGACTGAACAATCAGACACGCATCCGTATAGATCGCTCTTGAACTGCAATCAGGTGCATCGGGTATATTTGGATGAGTTGGGGGATATTGAACAGTTGCCGCTGGGGGTGGCGCTGATGGCTTTGACGACTATCGACGAAGCGAGTACGCCGGAAGCTGCGCGATTGTTGCTGGCGCGATCGCAGCGGGAGGAATCTGAGGCAGCGAGTCGCGCCATAATAGAGATGCTGACGACGATACTGGTTTACAAGTTTACAAGTTTGAACCGAAGGGAGGCAGAGGCGATGTTAGGGATTACGCTTGAGGAAACTCGGTTTTATCGGGAAGCTAAGGAAGAAGGCATCGAACAAGGCATTGAACAAGGCATTGTGCAAGGCATTGTGCAAGGCCGCGAACAAGAAGGAAGAGCCTTGATTTTACGTCTGTTAAATCGGCGAGTTGGAAAATTACCGGAATCTATCACGACTAGAATTGCTGATTTGTCGATCGAGCAAATTGAAACTCTAGCAGAGGAATTGTTAGATTTTCAGTCGATCGAGGATTTAGAGGTTTGGCTGGAGAATTTGCCGCAGGGAGATTGATACGAGGTTAGGAATTGCACTTGAGGGGGGCGATCGCGCCATTTACGCGCACAAACACCTCAAACGTACTCCCCCTCTAATTCCTGGGTTTTGGGGTTTTTTTGGTGCATCCGCCGTTGCTGAGAGGATGTTAAGGGTGGGATCGGGGATGATTCCGGCGGATTAGAAGCGGATTGAAGATGGTAGAAGATGTTTTGGGCGATCGGACTTTTCTGATATTCGTAAACTACTTTTGGAAACTTTGAAAAACAGCCATTAGTTTTTGCCCTTTAGCTTCTACCGTTGAAGTGTCCTCTCTAATAAAAGCTTTTTCACCCACGAATGAAACCTCTTTTTGGGATGGGATATTTATTCTAATCACAGAACATCCCTTGTAGCATATAGTATCAATTTTCGTCAGAACCTGAGTTTTTAAGGGGTCTGTCAAAGCAGATTTTTTAATGGCATTAATTAATATCCCAACATGATCCTCTAGTGTTTTACCTAAAAACTTAGCTTCTCTATCAATTCCTACAACATATCTATCATTGATTTCAATAGGATTAATCTCATCTAATTTTTTAATTTTTTCTGCATCTTCCTTTTTGTCAGCTACTCCAATGAAAATATATCCATCTGTATCGGGATCGGAGTTGGCAATTCCGCAAATTGTCTCAACAAGTCTCTGGGGTAAACCATCATTTAGTTTTCTATTTGTTGGTGACAGATCGAGGAAACCTTGCTTGCACTCGTACTTAGCAGTTTCTATACGAGAACGAAGTAAGGAATTTTTGAAGGTTTGTATCAACTCAGCACCTTGTCCTAGAGTGGATTGATCTTTCTTCGCGAAGTAGTCTTGTATCAATCCCTTTGTTTTATTAATATTCCTTTTACGATCTTTTGTCGTTGCGTAGCGACGGCTTAAATCCAACGTCTTTTGAAGATTTCCGAGTTCCTGCATAATCTGTTGAGGATTAGCAGGTAAAAGCTCTAAGTAAATTACTAATTCAAAAAAAGCCATGAAAATTGTATAGAATGCCTGCGGTATTGGATTATTAATGCCTGGGTTTACAAGATTTTGTAAACACTTATTATCTGAGCTATATGTTTCAAGAGTTTCTCCAAGAACGGAGAAAGTTTTTACAATGTCTGCTTCTAGTTTTTTGAAGCCATACGTTGCAAGACTATTCTCTATTAACTGGAAGTAATTGCTCTCTTCATCATACAGACTATCTAGCTGCTCCTTGCTTCTTGGTAGGGGTTCATTAAGTAATATCGATGCTGCAATATCTGCTATGATATCTTCATCTTCACTATCACGCAGTTGAGAGATTCTAAGGATACCTTGCTTACACCACAATGTATCTTCTGCTAGAATCCCATAACCTTGATTGTTCCGTTTGGAATCAATACTAACCTGGGGCATATCAAATAAGCGAAGCGTTTTTTGAGTATCATCCCCTCGCAACTGCATAGCTATTGTACGAACCACTTCTGCGAATAATGTCGTTACACCTGCTTGTCGTCTCTCTTGGTTGCTTAAATGCTTACCACCGGAATTTATTCTGCCAAAAACCTCTGTTATATCGCTTTCATCCATTGCAGTGTAAATGGTTACTGCAAGCTGATAATCTACAATATCTGCACATTCTTTTCTATCTAATTTATCAAAATTTTCTTCAAATTTAAATATATTGTCATCAGCTAATTGTTGAGCATAAGGGAACTCTTTAAGATTGAAATACCTTCCCTTAAATGCAAATAAATTTTCAATGAAACCACAAATAGCATTAAGTCGCTGCATACCATCTATGATCTCATACTTTTCACTTCCATGAACTTGAGGACGTTCAGCTAGTAGAATTAAAGGAATTGGATATCCGTTTAAAATGCTTCCAATCAGTTTTTCTTTTTCGTCAACTGACCAAATTAATTTTCTTTGATACTTTCTGTTTACCAATAAGTTACCTGACCGATAGAGCCGATAAGCCTGACTGACTCCTATTCCGCGTGGAACAATGCTCATACTTATGCTCGCTTTAAGTCAAGATTTTGATAATAGTATAATACTATCGATCGACTAAAACCAATCTTGTTACCAAGGATTGCCCAGCGGTAAGGTGCACAGAGCGCACCCTACAGATAGAGGTTCTGGATAAGTCCTCTCTTTTCACCAAGGATTACCAATCATTCTAAAAGCAGACCAATAATAAGGATGAGAGAAATTCTGACTCGTCGTGTTTGCCAATTCCGGGGGTAACGGCAGATTGCCACCAGAAGTGTGCAGCATCCCCCTTTCAATTCGCACTTCTCCCCGCAACATCGCTAATTGCGCTTGCCGCAGTGCTTCTGCTTTAATCGGAGCAGTTTTTAACTGCCCGTAAAACTCCGCCATCAATCCTAAACTGCCCTCGTCGCTGACATACCAAAGAGTCGCCATAGCCGATTTAACCCCGGCTTGCACGGCTAACCCGCCAAAGCCCAACTCCGCCTCTCGATCGCCCACAGCAGTCCTGCAAGCACTCAAAACTAACATTTCAACTTGCGGGCTGTGCCATCCCATTTGTCGTAACTGATTTAAACGCAGTTTAGTATCCCACAACTGAATAAAGGATTGGCTGGGGTCTCCCGATCGAAATTCGGCGTGAGTAGCCAAGTGAATCATCCCAAAAGGATACTGCTGGCGCTGCGATTTCAAATTAGCCAGGGTAAAAGCTTCATTCAAGAAAGACTTGCCCGGCCACTGCTGCGGGGTGATGGTCGATACTTCTATTTCCGCCGCGGGCAAAGGACTCATATCTGCAAATTGCGACGCCCCCATTGCCAGAACTTGGGTATTTTTGAAATTGGTGGCGCTGGTATCTGTCAAACTCAGACTCGGCATCGATCCAACACTGTAACGCTCTACCAGAAAGCCTTTGCCGTCGTGCAGGGCACCCATCGGTATCGATCGCAACCCCATATCTGAGATAAAAGATAAATTCTCAATGCCTTTGGCTTGCAGTTCTGCTTCCAGCGGCGCTACCATCCACTGGTAAAGTTTCTGAGCCAAGGGCAAATAACTTGTAGTCTTGCGCTTTACCGGATTAGTCAGTTCATCGCGAAATTTCCGAACAGTTGCCATTACCTGGGCGCGAGAGGTTCCAGGGATGCGCTGGCGAACGGGAACACCTTCCGGGGTGATCACCATCATTTCCAGCTCGTCAGAGGCTTGGATTTGCTGTTCTAGGCGCAAGATGGGGGAACTGCTGTAAGGCCGATCGACTGTAGAACCCCTGGGTACAAAGCTGATATAAATGAGAGCTGGTTTGATGCCTGTGGCTTTTTGGACACTGCGAAGGGTATTTTGGGCATCTTCTAGGGTGGCGATCGTATTTGTTGATGGCAAATTTAGGTAATCGACAAACTCACTGGTAAATCTCTCCTCAACGGGAAAAATAACAGCGCCGAGGTTAGGTGGCAACTTGGAAGCGTCCAGATTCCCAGACGCGGGAGGTGAATTGCGCTGTTGCAAGGAATTAGATATCTGGTTTTGCTGTTGTAAGCTAGGCGAAAATAAAGGATTTGTGCTGGGTGGCTGGTTGGCTGCGAGCTCCGGTGTCGGTATCGGTGCGATATTTATCGGCGCAGCAGCAGGCGCAACCACTGGATTTGGAGTAATCGTCGGTGCTGGTGGCAAATTTGAGACCGGTGCTGGATTTGGAGTAATCGTCGGTGCTGGTGGCAAATTTGAGACCGGCGCTGGATTTGGAGTAATCGTCGGTGCTGGTGGCAAATTTGAGACCGGCGCTGGCGTCGGCGTTAATGTTTGTGCTGGATTGGGTGCGGTTGCTGGTGCGGTTGCTGGATTGGGTGCTGGTGCTGGATTGGGTGCTGGTGCTGGATTGGGTGCTGGATTGGTTGCTGGTGCTGGATTGGGTGCTGGTGCTGGATTGGGTGCTGGTGCTGGATTGGGTGCTGGATTGGGTGCGGTTGCGGGCGCTGGAGTTGGTGCTGGCGCTGGAGTTGGTGAGGGTGTTGGTTCAGGTGCTGGCGCTGGAGTTGGTGAGGGTGTTGGTTCAGGTGCTGGCGCTGGAGTTGGTGCTGGTTCAGGTGCGGGCGCTGGCGCTGGTTCAGGTGCTGGTGTTGGTGCGGGTGCGGGCGCGGGTACAGGTGCAAATATAGGCGCGGGTGCTGGTGCTGGTGCTGGTGCTGGTGCTGGTGCTGGTGCTGGTGTCGGCGCGGGCGCGGGTGATGGCGCAGGTGATGGTGTTGGTTCAGGTGCTGGTGTCGGCGCGGGCGCGGGCACGGGTGCTGGTGCTGGTGTTGGTTCAGGTGTTGGTTCAGGTGTTGGTTCAGGTGCGGGTGATGGTGCTGGGGTCGGTGCTGGGGTCGGTGCTGGGGTCGGTGCAGGTGATGGTGCGGGCGCGGGTGCGGGTGCTGGGGTCGGTGCGGGCGCAGGTGATGGCGCGGGTGCGGGCGCGGGTGCGGGCGCAGGTGATGGCGCAGGTGATGGCGCAGGTGATGGCGCAGGTGATGGTGTTGGTGCTGGTGTTGGTGCTGGTGTTGGTGCTGGTGCTGGCGATACTGAAGAAGCTGTAATGTTAATTTGCGTCGGCTGTACTATCTGAGGGGTGGGGCTGAAATAACTTCCCTGTGTAATCACATTTTCCTTCTTTGGACCGCCGGTGGCAATGCTGCCAGCAGTACCGTTGACTCTGTTATAGTCTGGCCCGACGCTGAAAAGAGTGTTCGAGGCTTCGCCACCGTGGCGAATGGTGATATCTCCACCATTGGCGCTACCAGTCGTGGATGCGGAAATGCTGCAAGCTTGCGACAAGCAGTTGTTATCGTTTGTGAAAGTGCCTGTAGCTCGGAAATTACCGCCGGCTGTAATGTCAATCTCTCCTCCGCCTGTTCGGCCTTCGGTGTTGATATGGGTTACTTCGATGTCGTTGCGGGCGTTGAGGGTGACTGCGCCACCTTGTTTTTCTTGGGAGTTGGCGTCTATGAACCCTGTTTGAATGCTGCTTGAGGGTGCTGCAATACTAACGTCTCCGGCGTTGCTGTTTTTGTCGATCGACCCTGCGTTGATATTGCCTGTTTCTACTTTTCCTGTACGGCTGGTGACGGTGATGTTGCCGCCTGCGGTGGTGTCGGAGTCGGAGTCAATATCGACAGTGCTAATGTCGCCACTAGCTTCTAGGGCGATCGCACCGCCTTGGGAAGTTGTTAGGTTTCCGCTGACTGCAATGCTGTTGGCTGCTTGAATGTTGATCGCCTGAGCGTTTGCATCTTTTAGTGCCACGTCCCCCGCAGCTACTGCTCGGTTAGACGCCGTGAGTACCACTTCACCGCTGGCATTGACGCTGATGCCTGTAGCGTTTGTTTCACCAATGCCGGTGAGCAGTTCGGGCAAGGATGCGATCGAGAATGTCGAAGCTGTTGGCGCTGTTCCTGGGCTCGTCGCTGAAGGCGGCTCGATTTCCAAACTCAGCAAATTGCCTCGCTGGCTGACGCGGACTAAATTTTTCCCGATGACTGATGCTACGGTAATTTGACCGCCTGGGGCAGAAAGGCTGCCGGTGCTGACAACTGTGCCGCCCACCAAGGTTAAGTTCTGCCCTGACTTGACTGCTAAGTCTGCCGTGCTGATAATTGCCCCTGCTCGATCGGCCCCAAAAGCAAATGAATTGGGCGCGCCTGTCAGAGATGTGTAAGTGCTAGTACCGACAGCGTTAAACGAGTTTGAACCAAATCCAATAGCGGTGGCGGTGGTTGCTGTGAAAGAAGCCGGCACGTTTAAGCTGGCACTGTTGCCAAATATGATGCCGGATGGATTCATCAGAAACAAGTTAGAATTGCCACCGGTTACTTGAATTAAGCCGTTAATAATCGAGGGGTTGCCGCCGCCTATGCCCGCTAAAATGTTGCGAATGTTGGGGTTTGATATAAAGTTGGCAATCTGATTTTCCGACAAGCCGAATTCTGTAAACCTGTGGAATAGATTTTGTCGATCGCTCGATAATTGTCCGCCTTGAATATCGAAGCGACTTGGCTGCCCAGGAGTTCCGTTTTGGGCTGCGGGAGTGACGGTAGTGCCTGTTGCGTCCGCCGCTGGAACAATTGTTTGACCTTCGGCTTTTGCTTGCAAAAAATAAATATTTATTAAGACTATTTGCAGAGCAAGTGTCAGTTTGCTTATTCTTGCTTTTGAGAGGAATTTAGACTTTTTTTGAATATTTTTGGCGGTTTTCATTGGTTTTTAATGGGTAAAATATATAAATCACAGAAATTAGCTAAAGAAACTGGCTTTATAGAAAAAACTTGGTTGACGGCTGTGTCAATAAATATCTGCACATCCGTGCTGTGTCTGGTCAATTTGCGTAGAAGATTGGAAATCTACCCCTCATTTTCCGAGGGGGTATTTGTGAGTTATTCTGTCAGTCTTATTGCTAAGTAAGGTTTGCCTGGTAAATGTTCACGTTCCCTTGTTAGGAAAGCGATACGCTTGGCTATAAACCTGTTCACTCGTTCCTTAATCGCCTTAGACAGGGCATAATGCTGGCGTTTACATCACGGTGTCATGAATGAACGTAGTCAGTTAAGACGCTTGACGGCAGGTTCCGATGTTGTACAGGTGTTGACTAGGAATGCCAATATCTGCATAGGTTTTTCGGAACGGTTGAAGACGCTATATTTATTAAGCAACCGGGTTTCTGACTGCAAGTGCATTCAGGAGTCAGTGGGTAGAACTGGCCTCTGCTTTTGCAATTTTTTCAGCGTATCTTTTCCACAATCTAAATATAACTCGAAATGCCTATGCTCTGTATCTTCCGCATGACATATTAATAAAAAAAAACAAAAACGGCTTTCCTAGAGGCACTCCCACCCGGAGAAACCGGGGCTTTTAACTATTATTGAGAGTATGAAGGAAGTATCCGGGTTCAAAAACTAGGTTTCTGCGTCCAAGACTGACCCGGAAACATCCCAAAATATTTTATACAAAACAAAAAATATTATACACAGGCGGATAATTAAAATTATGGAAAGAAGAAATGAGCAGGAGTCAACAGACATAATTCAGAATGTATAAGATCCCATCCCTGAAGTGAGAGTTAACCGTCACGAAAAGAATTTTTTGTAATCCACGATTAAAATCGGGGGCTTGAAACCTCGATTCTCCATCCAGTCGCAAAGAATCCATTCTGAATTCTTCTTCAGTAAGTCAAATTGTTAGGGTATTCAGAAACCCGGTTTATTTAAAAAACCGGGTTTTTGGGGTTTTTTGTGTGAGGTTTTGTGAAGTAAAACTCCTTAAATCCGGCTCTATTTCCCTCTTGTAGTCAACTCCACTATTGCCGATTTTGAGCTGCTGCTTATACTCGTTACCAGGCTCTGCCTGGTAACGCATATCCGGAGGCTCTGCCTCCATAGTCTGGGCCGAGGCAGAGCAAGAGTGACATCGGTTCCCAGGCAGAGCTTGGGAACCAGTTAACCAGTTATTGAAACTGATTTAGGATTGCTATATTGCCGATTTTGAGCTGCTGATTTTCGGTTTTAATCGATCGCCCTGTGGGTGTTTAAGGGGGTGTGCAGGCGGATTTGTGGCAGGATTCAAGAGTTCACTTGGGTGAAGTTTGGACAGTGGGCGAGGGACTGGGAGAAGCAGGGCGCGGTGAAGGGTTTGCAGAAGGAGTGGATTGGATGGATTTTTTGAGACCAACAAAAGCGTCATAGCGGGTGGTACGATCGCCAATGACGGCCGCTGTAACGCCGATCGACCGCGTGGCGTCTATCCACATTTTTTGGTTGGGAGGAAACTCCGGCAAAGCTAGGTTTTTCGGGTTAAACGCACTCTCGGTGTCGATGAAGAAATTGCCGTTGTGGGGTTGAAGTTGCGATCGTACAGTTTTCTGGAACAATTCGCTGCTTAAAAGCGGGCTTTTCGGTGCCGGAACGATCGCATCAACCACGGGAGCTCCTACTGTCATAAACGCTACATTGTTCATCCAGCCGCGAGTTACCGTAATCCCTCCAAACGGCGAGGTCCATTTAATCGCCGGTTTGCCGCCGACTTGAATTTCCTCCACTCTAAACCCTTTCATTTTCATCGTTTCATCAAGCTGTTTCAGGGATTTGTCGGCTGCGCCCTGGTTGTTTGTTTCCACCATAAATACAAATCCGGCAGCAAATTTGTCTCTGGGATTCTGGGCGGGCGCTGGTATTAATGATAGAGAAAATTCTCCCGCCATCCAGTTCATTAAGTCTTTATCTAAATCCATGCCGGTAGTGGATTTTAAACCTGTTCGTAAAACTTGGGGATTAATTGGGGAAATCGGGTTTGCATCGGCTCCTAATACGTAGTCTTGCCACAAACGCTGCAAGTTGCCGCCGGATACCATCATTATGGTATTGTTTGGCAGGCGGTTAACCATTTTTAGAGCATTGTTTTCTACTGCTATCCTTCGGGTAGAATCTGGTTTTAGCCAAGAGACTGATTTGAAGGCAATTCCTTCTACATCCAGCGTCGCTGTGGTGGCAAATCCCTGATTTTGTTGCAGTTTTTCGAGGTTTTCTGGCGAAATTTCGCGGGCTGAGTTGGCGGCGGCATAGGCGGCGGCAACGGGCATATTGACGTAGATTTGACCGAAGGCGCCCGGACTTTTTATTTTGTCTATGGCGTCTGCATAGCCAGGGGTTTTTGCTAGGGAAGGTTCGCCTTTGTAGGTGTCGATTATTCTGTCTGTAGCGCTAGGATCTGTGGTGACTGCTAGATAGTTGGTGCCGAGTACCGCGACGGAGAAATTGCGATCGGGTACGCCTTGAGTTTCTGTGACTTGCACGCCTTTATAATTACGCTCAACTATTTTTCCTTGGCTGAGGGGTCTGGATTTTGCTAATAATTCTTTGGCTTTGATCGGGTTGGCAATTGGCAGGATAATTGCCACTGACTGTTGAATGGGCGGAGATGGTGGCGCGTTGGGTGCGGGCGATGGGGCTGGTATAGCTATTTTGTTGCGGAGAAAGGCTACCATTGCTGTGCTACCCACCCAGGGTTGAATGTCTTGCTGGTAGGCGTAGCCGTTGCTTGTGAGGAGGCGATCGCGCATTTCCGTTAAAAACCTCTCAAACGAAGCTTTTGACTCGGGCGTGCCAAACTCTCGCAGTTTATTCCACTGGGATTCATCGGTGGTGATGGATAGGGCCATCATCGTATCTTGCGGGACAACCGTTGCCCCCGCCGGCAAATCTTTGGCGGGCCCACGGGAAATGACGAGGTAGTAGGTGACAAAGCCTAAACCGATCAGAAGTGTGGCGGCTCCGATCGTAAACAGCAGGGAAGATTTATCTTTCTTAAACATTATTCGTAAGGTTCGGGTGCTCGCAACATGATAGATTATTTTCTTGGCTCATGTAGCAGATACATTAGCAGATACATATAACCGGGCAAATCTAGGAAAGTTGACTGTTGACTGTTAACTGTTGACTGTGAGCCGAAAAACAAATGATGGTTGAGTGTTGAGTGTTGACTGTTGACTGTGAGCCGAAAAACAGAAAATTGTGCTTATATTTGCTGGCAGATTTAAGGAGACTTTACCAGAACGATGCTACCGGATCTGATATAAGTCCGTGGAAGGAAACCCAACACAAAAAATGTGGCAAGACTTTTGTGAAATGGTCTTAACTGAATCAGTTTCTGGCCTTAAAGTCTTTAAAGATAGTTTGAAATGAGTACATGAGCCGGTGGACATCGTTTGTGGCTGTAGGAAAAATGTTGAGTTCCCATTTTTTGCGCGCGGTAGTTAGCAGTTTTGCTACAGGTTGCGAGTAACTGTTAGAAATGAAATAGCTGCCGCCTTCGTAGCGAATGTCTGACGCTAAGCCGATAAAAGCACCGGCCATTTCTAGTTTAAGTTCTGACGTGCTGTGTTCCGATTTTACTGCTAAAATCACCTGCGAGTGCCGAGGTTCGCGGTTGAGCAAGCGGCAGATATTTGCTTCTTTTTGGTACAAAATTAACACGTTGCAGTTGTGCAGAACTCCGGCTCTACCTTGGACTTTTACTCCTAGGTGGACTTCCAGGGCTGGTTTGTCGGGAAATTCCACAACAGCATGAGTATAGGGATGTGCAGTTCCGTGGATTTTTCCCGCCGTTTTTCTAAATGTTAAATATTTCGGTGTTTCGTCGTCTAAAACATTGTTGTAATAAATAGTACCGCCTTCATTAGCAACTGCTTTTAGCAGAATAGTGAAGAGGTAAGTGTCAAAAATTCTGGCTTGTTCTGCCGCTGTGTTAAATTCGGGATCGATCGAGCTTTTTAATTTGCTTTTAATCTCGGAATTGATGGCGTAGTTGCTCGGCCCGGAGGGCAGTTTTTCCAGCAAGTGCTTGAGGGCGATCGCCTGTTTGTGGCGAGGGGCTGTGACGCTGGAGGTAAACTCGATTGTTTTGGCAGTTTCGGCACCTGAATTGGCAAAGGTAATTTTTGTGCCGAGGGGAGAGGTTTCTGATTCTACTTTTAAGAAATAAGCAATTTCGTCTTCCATTTCGGAAGTGTTGACCGTCGCTTGTTCGACAGCATTAATTAACAGCAAAAGTTGTTCTTTTGCGGTATAATCTTCTATCTTGAGCAGGGGTGTTTTTCTTTTGAGCGATCGCTCTTCTATTACTTTGCCTATCTCTATATTATCCGCTACTTGTTGCACTACCCAACCCAAATTAAACTCATCCAGAATTGCCGCCAGTTCCTGATAGAGTTTGGCGTACTCGATCTCGTCCATAATTGTTTCTGCGCTGCACACTATTTTGATTATACAAGCAGATTTGATTTTTTGGTCAAGTACCCTGCCGATTTTAGGTTTTAAATTTTAGGATTACTCTCACGGATGAATCCTAGGGCTTTTCGGTCAACAGTCAACAGTTAGCAGTCAACAGTCAACAGTCAACTGCCAATTAGCAGTAAGCTATTGTACGACATTTGTAGCGATCGAACTATGGCAACTATCAACGACAATTACCTCAAACTCAAAGCTGGCTACCTGTTTCCCGAAATTGGGCGCAGGGTGAAAGCCTATGCAGAGGCGAATCCCGAAGCGCCCATCATCCGGCTGGGGATTGGCGACGTGACTGAACCGCTACCGGCTGCTTGTCGGGAGGCGATGGTGAAGGCGGTGGAAGACATGGGTTCGCGGGATACCTTTAAAGGATACGGCCCGGAACAAGGTTATGAGTGGCTGCGGGAAAAAATTGCCGAGCACGATTTTAAGTCGCGGGGATGCGATGTTGATGCTTCGGAAATCTTTATTTCTGATGGTTCTAAGTGCGATTGTGGCAATATTCTCGATATTTTTGGCAACAATAACACGATCGCAGTTACAGATCCAGTTTATCCGGTGTATGTAGACACTAACGTGATGGCCGGACACACGGGAGATGCGAACGAAAATGGGGAATACGGCGGCTTAGTTTACCTGCCAATTACAGCCGAAAACAATTTTACTGCCCAAATTCCCACCGACAAAAAAGTCGATTTAATTTACTTGTGTTTTCCGAATAACCCGACGGGGGCAACTGCAACCAAGGAACACTTGCAAGATTGGGTAAATTATGCTAAAGCTAACGGTTCGATTATTTTCTTCGATGCGGCTTACGAAGCGTATATTACCGATCCGAGTTTACCGCATTCTATCTACGAAATTGAAGGAGCGCGGGATTGTGCGATCGAATTTCGTTCTTTTTCCAAAAATGCTGGTTTTACGGGTACTCGCTGTGCGTTAACAGTTGTACCGAAGACTTTGACTGGAAAAGCAGCAGATGGTTCCGATGTCGAAATTTGGAAGCTGTGGAACCGCCGCCAATCTACTAAATTTAACGGAGTTTCTTACATCGTGCAGCGCGGTGCTGAGGCGGTTTATTCAGAGGCAGGCAAGGCACAGATTCAGGCATTAGTCAATTTTTACATGGAAAATGCTGCGATTATTCGCGAGAAATTGACAGCAGCGGGAATCGAGGTTTTTGGTGGCGAAAATGCACCTTATGTGTGGGTGAAAACACCTCACGGTTTGTCGAGTTGGGATTTCTTTCAGAAGTTGCTGGAAACTTGCAATGTGGTGGGAACTCCGGGTTCTGGTTTTGGTGCGGCGGGCGAGGGTTATTTCCGCATTTCGGCGTTTAATAGTCGGGAGAATGTGGAGGAGGCGATGAGACGGATTGTGGAGAAGTTTAAGGTTTAATCTCATCTCCTGCTTAAACCGAAAGGCCGCCAGCCCGCCAGGGAATGAATTCCCTGGCTAATAGCTAAAGTCCTCTGAAGAGGACTCATGAGTTCTTCAGTTCTTTTCAGAGGACTTTAGCTTTGAGACAGGGGTTTCAACCCCTGGCGGACTGCCGGAATCAGCGAAAAAGCATTAATTTAATATGTTGTGGTACAGGCCGGAAAGCCTGTTCATGAAAATAGTAAAAGATGTGAGTTATAATCTAAAATGATTGTGGCTCAGGGTTTCAATAAAAAATGCAAGCTAACACCAGGAGTTTATTATGCACTTGCTACGAGTTCAAGTTCCTGATTTTCGGGGTTTAAAGGACATTGACATAACTTTTGAAAAGGATTTTTTTCCTAAAATTTTTCCGCTGGGGAGTCAAAATGGTGGCGGTAAAAGTACGCTATTGCAGTTGATTTTTGTATTGTTACACTGTTCGGTTGATGACGCTAAAAAACCGTTTTTACAAAATCTGCTTCAGGGATTTAAAGTTGCTGATGGGGAAGAAAAAAGAGTCTTAGCCCTCATTGACATTTTGGAGGGAGAAAAAATAGTTAAACTTGAATTCTATTGTGGGAAATATTCTGTTATTGAAGATTTTTTATTGGAAGAGATACAACCAGAAAACTTGATACATATATGTAGTTATTCAAGCGCTAAACAATCTAATAATAATCAAGAACCAAATACAGAGTTACTATGTTGTTTTAATATTCTAAAAAAGCATGAAGCAAAATTATTTTTAGACAAACTGTCGCATAAAATTTTTCTAGCAGCTCCATCAACCCAAGTTTTTCTATTTCTTCCGCTGGATTCTAGAAAACTATTATTTAGCAACTCAAGTAAGGAAGATAAGAATTATTACGCGATCCTCGAATCTGCAAGATCTAAATTAAATGGCTTGTTTACCTATGACTTCCTTGCTGTAAAGCTACTTATTAAATCATTTAAAGATGCTCGCGATCGCGACTTCAGAGAAGCGATTAAAACAGGTAACTACGGGAAGAGCTATCAAACTCTAATTAGCGATTTAAATTTGATGTTATCAAATAAAAGGATAAATTTAAATGAAGATTTTTCGGGAGTCAACTTTCAATTGTATAAGAATGGTGAAACTATAGAACTATATCCAGAAGATTTAAGTCACGGCGAACTCAAAAGACTTAGCATTTATATATGGCTCAAGTCTCGCAACATAGAAGATGCTATTGTGTTGATGGATGAAATTGAAATTGCTTTTCATCCAGATTGGCAATATCAAATTATATCAGACCTCAAAGAGTGGGGGCCCAGCAATCAATATATTCTGGCAACTCACTCCTACGCATTGTGTGAAGCTTTGACACCAGCTCACGTTAAAGAAATAGAGCCAAAACTTATCAAACAAGAATCTAATATTACAAATGAGTCTTAGTCCAGAACAGCTAAAAGAACACTGCGAGATAATTCTTCAATCTCCCAGAATTAAGAACAAAATTGTGGTGCTATGCGAAGGCCCTATTCCCGATATCGAGGGTAGGCGATCGCCTCAAGCTTATAAAAAAATGGAGGAAATGCCGGATGCCAACTTTTATAAGGCTTGCGTTCCGAGATGGTGGAGAGAAAAGCTGCCACAATTTTTCAACTGTGGCGATCGCGCAAGTGTAATAAATACTTATTTGAAGCTTTTAAAATTACACCAACAGGATACCGGTAACTCGTATTTAGAGCCCGATCGACTTTTTGCAATGATAGATTTGGACTTGCACCTGCAAAAGATTGATGATTACCCTTTTCCCGATACAGAAGCAATTTTTTGCGATCTTTACGAAAAATCGGAGGTGCGATCGCAAAATGCAAAACGGCACCGGATATGGATTACAGGTTTAATTCATAAAGAAGCATATTTTCTTACACCTGAGCTTCAATCAATATTTGATGATTATCCTCATCCTCCGATGTATCAGGATAATCCTCTTGAACTGAATAGTATTTATATGGATATGGCTGATAAAATTAGTAGCGATCCCGACTTGAAGAATAACCTTAACATACAGAGAGCGCTCGCTCGCATAAATCATTGTTTAAATTGTGCGGACTTAAATAAATTACAAGATTCATGGAAAAATGAGTTTCAAAATACCTCCGATGAAACGTGCAAGCATCAATTAATTATGGCTTTGCTCACAATTAAAAAAGTTAAGAATGAGAAACAACCTGAGCATGATTATTGGGAAAAAATTAAGCCACCCCCTGACTGGAGTAGAAATGAGAAAGTATTTAGAGAACAACTATCGTTAAAAATTGCGGAATTTTATTCCCAGCAAAATAGCGAGGTTAAGTGTCACATTCCTTTTTTTATCAAGACATTGTATGATAGTTCGTTTAAATAAAACGCCTCAATTATAATATTCCATTTTCTATCCATCAGCATCGCTAGGAAAACCAAATTGGTCTGGTAATTCATCGGAAGTAATTTGCAAAATCTTTAACAACTTCTTGTATTGAACAGGCGTTAGCTTCGGTACCGATCGCCCCGATTCCCAGTTCCTTACCGTCGCTTCCGTAACTCCAAGTGCTTCTCCTAGCTGCTTTTGAGTCATAAACCGCTGAACTCTCAGTCGCATTAGGGGCGATCGCTCGGCTCTTTCTGAGATTTCCATAGGCTATTTGTTACTTTATGTTAAATAAATTTACGCTTTTATTAAATAGGTTGACGCCTACCGTTATTTAATTTACGCTTATAGCAATAGAGATGAGACAGCACCAGAACCGCAACTTGTGCTGTAGGGGAATTGCTGTCTTTTCTTCAACTTGTTATTGTACGCGGTTTTACCGTTACAAAGCATCAAACCTATCCAAAATTATTGGTCAAAGCTATGTTGCAAGATTCATCATCGAACCAAACATCGCCCCAAATTTTAACCAACCAAACCTTTGAGGGCGATCGCGAACCAGTCCGTCACGTCATCATCGGTTCGCCGCTGGGTGTACGGCGAACTATCCACCAACTGCACGCATTGCGCTACGAGGAAGCTGTTCGTTGGACTCATCCGATCGCGATTCCCGACAATCGCATCATTATTACACCCGAACAGGGAGAAATAATGAGTCTGTTGGTCAAATTAATCCGCCTGCAATGAAGTTACTCCCTGGATTACTCGGCGATTGAAATCGCGTCTACACAAACAAAGTCCGCCTGCGCGGACTGAGAAATAAAATTAAATCAACATTATGACTATTAATCCCGTCCTTAAACCCGTTAGCCAAATAATGCTTGCGCCCGGCAGTGTTGTAACTATTCCCAATATAAGTTGGCTGGAATTCGAGTCGATTTTGCAGGAATTAGGAGAAAAGCGAAGAACCAGAATTGCCTACAGCAACAGTACCTTAGAAATCATGGTTCCCTTACCCGAACACGAAAGGCCGAAAGATTTAATTTCCGATATTGTCAAAATTTTACTAAAGTCGGCGGGCAGAAGATATGAACCTTTTGGTTCTACTACTTTCAAGCGGGAAGGTGCAGCAGGAATTGAACCTGATGCTTGCTTTTATATTCTAAATTATCAGCGGATGATTAGCCGCCGCCGACTTTTGCCGGACGATCCGCCGCCGGATTTAGCAATTGAAACGGATGTAGCTTCTAAAACTACGATCGATGCCTATAAAATTATTGGAGTTCCAGAAATCTGGGTTTATGACAGCGGCAGACTTCGCATTTATTTGCTGCAAGATGGAGAGTATGTAGAATCCGATAGTAGTCCCAATTTTCCGGGAATTGCGATCGCCCAACTTATCCCCACTGCGGTAGAACGTGCTTGGCAGGTGGGAAATTTGCAAGCGCTAGAAGAATTTGAAAGTGCGATCCTCTCCGAGGGCTTCGCTAACGGCTAAACTCGTAGGAGACGTTACGCACTTCGCACTTCGCCTCCAAAAAATCACACACTTACTGCCAAATTGTCAACCCCTAAAGGTCGATAAACTGTATCTCTTTGCTGATAACTCCGCCCCAAAGAACTAATTGCATTTTGCAAATCTTCGACAGACTGACAACTGCCGCCAACCGCACCGGCCATCGTTGTAATGTGTTCTTCCATCAATGTACCGCCGATGTCATTGCAGCCCCATTTCAGCGCTTCTGTAGCTCCATCTAAACCTAATTTTACCCAACTGGGTTGGTGATTGGAAATCAAATTTCCTAAGAAGATTCTCGATACTGCGGTGAGTAACAATGTATCTGCTAAAATTGGTTGGTCGCGGCCGACTCGACTCCGCAAAGGTGCCGGTGCTTCCTGTCCGACAAAGGGTAGTAAAATAAATTCTGTAATGCGTGCCCCATAGTTTTGGTCGATCGCAGTTTGTTGGAGCGATCGCACTTTTTCTAAATGCAAAACTTGCTGTTCGGCCGTCTCAATATGCCCGCAAAGCATCGTACTCGTTGTCGGCAAACCCAGACTGTGAGCAGTTCCCACAATTTCTAACCAAGTTGCCGAATTTAGTTTTTCCGGGCAAATCACCCGTCGCACAGCATCGTCGAGAACTTCCGCAGCGGTTCCCGGCATCGAACCGACTCCCGCATCCCGCAAAGCCGAAATTACATAGCTGAAACTAAGATTATCTTTTCTGGCAATAAACTCTATTTCTTGCGGCGAAAAAGCGTGCAAGTGCAACTGAGGAAACTTATCCTTAATAGTTTTCACCAATTGCAGATAATAAGGCAAAGATGCGCCGTTCAGCTTAGCTTGAAGATTTAAGCCGCCCTGCATACAAATTTCCGTTGCACCCCGCTGCACTGCATCAGTTGCTTTTTCCTGAATTTGAGCTGCGTCTAACCAAAAAGCGCCCTCATCTCCCTCGTCGCGGCGGAATGCACAAAAACTGCAATGCTGCTCGCAAATGTTAGTAAAATTAATATTCCGATTGATAACGTAGGTGACAGTATCCCCTGATTGTCGGCGGCGGAGCAAGTCAGCGGTTGTTTGAATAGAAGCTCGCGCGTCTGGCTCTCTTTGCTGCAAAAGTACCAAAGCCTCTGCGGTAGAGATGTTGTAACCTTGTAAAGCTCGATCGAGAATTGCATCCACAGTTTTCTTTTCAACTCAATTACAGAATTACTGACTAGAATTAAGGCGTTTTTATATTTTAACTAATCAATTATGGAGGAACGATATTTTACAATCTCAAGTTCTACCAAACTATCCTTGACTTTCTGAACACTGAAATTATGGGCAGCTACCAACCAAATCAGGTCTTGCCAGTGCCGTCGGGGCCTTTGCAAATTCCTGCTATACAAACTTTCGGTTCAACTTTTGTACACGCAGGCACACCGCCAATTTATTTTTCCCTGGTAATTCCCACCTACAACGAGTGCAGGAATATCCAGAGTATGGTGGAAAAATTGAGCCAATTGCTCGATGGTATCCTTCCCAGCAACTACGAATTAATTGTAGTCGATGACGACAGCCCCGATCGCACCTGGGAAGCCGCCCTGTCCCTGACACCGGAATATCCGCAATTGCGGGTGATGCGCCGGGAAGAGGAGCGGGGACTTTCCACAGCGGTAATTCGCGGATGGCAGGTGGCTCGGGGCGAAGTTTTGGGCGTCATCGATGCCGACTTGCAGCATCCCCCGGAGACGCTATTGCAGCTTTTAGCAGAAATTCAGCGGGGAGCAGATTTAGCTGCTGCGAGTCGCCACGTGGGCGAGGGCGGGGTGAGCGACTGGAGCGTTGTCAGGCGATTTTTATCGCGGGGCGCTCAAACCCTGGGGTTGGTGATCCTGCCGGGAGTGGTGGGCCGAGTTTCCGATCCGATGAGCGGCTATTTTATGGTGCGTCGCAGTTGCATTGCGGGCAAAACCATGAATCCTGCTGGTTACAAAATATTGATTGAAGTGCTCGGCAGGGGCGACATCCGCTGGATTGGAGAAGTTGGTTACGTGTTTCAGGAGCGGCAAGAAGGTGAGAGCAAAGTTACTTGGAAACAGTATATTGAGTATTTGCGACATTTGCTTCGGTTGCGGTTTGCCCGGTGGCCGATGGGCAAGTTTCTGCGGTTTGGCATTGTGGGTTTCAGCGGCGTGTTTGTGGATATGGGAGTTTTTTACCTGCTGCGGACTGTCCTCGGTTTGGGGCTGACTCGCAGTGCCATCTTTTCTGCTGAAGTGGCAATTATCAATAATTTTTTGTGGAACGATTTGTGGACTTTTCGCGATATTTCTAAGCGGCAGCCTGGAAAGCGCCAGCGCTTGAAACGGCTGTTGAAATTTAATGTGATTTGTTTGATGGGCTTGATGATGAATGTGCTGCTGGTGAATGTGCTGTTTAATTTTTTTAAGGTAAACGAATATTTGGCTAAGTTGATTGCGATCGCAACTGTGACTCTGTGGAATTTCTGGATCAATATGAAGCTGAGCTGGCGGGTGACGGACGTTCAAAAATAGTTTTGAGTTTGGTTAGTGGTTAGTGGTTATTGGAACTGACAACTAACAACTGACAACTGACAACAGCCAACTGCCAACTGCCTTGAGATGACTGAATTAATGATTAAGAACAAACAACTGTTGTTGCTATTTCTGTGGACGGCGATCGCCTTTATTTTGCGCTTTGCCAATTTGGACTCGAAACCGCTGTGGACAGACGAGTTTTCGACTCTAGTGTTTAGTTTGGGCAACAGTTTTCGCGGGGTGCCGATCGATCGCGCGATCGATCTTTCTACATTATTACAACCGCTACAATTGCGCCCCGATGCTGACACCGCCGACGTGCTCCGCAATTTGCTGCTAGAAAGCAACCATCCACCAGTATATTTTATGCTCGCCCACTGGTGGATGCGACTGTTTGGGCCGACCGAGGATAGTTTAGTTTGGATAGGGCGAGCTCTTCCTGCATTATTGGGCGTGATTTCAGTTCCAGCTATCTACTTTGTAGGCAAGTTTGCTTTTAGTTCTCGTTTAGTCGGTCAATGTGCGGCCGCGATGATGGCAGTTTCTCCCTACGGCATTTATCTCGCTCAAGAAGCTCGCCATTACACTTTAGGAATCTTATTAGTTATTGCCTCTCTTTTTTGCCTCACATTAGCTGCAAAAAAGCTGCAACAGCGCGCTCCCCTGCCTATTTTGGCGGTGCTACTTTGGGTAGTTGTTAATTGTTTAGGAATTGCCGCTCACTATTTTTTTACACTGACTTTGTGTGCCGAAGCAATGGCATTAATTGCTGTAATCTGGCAGCAGTTTAATGGAAATTTGCCAATTGACAACAGCCAGCAGCCTAATATTTGGCAATTTCAAATCATCTGGCGGCTTTTCGCAGTAGCGATCGGTACTTTGGCTGGCGGTTTAGTTTGGTTGCCCGTATTTTTGTCAAATAAATACGGCAGCGAACTAACTAATTGGATTGTCAGCAGCGATCGCACATTTATAGATTGGATCGCGCCGATTTTTCAAGCTTTAGCTGGATGGATCACTGTCATCTCTCTGCTGCCGGTGGAATCGCCAAATTTGGTAGTAGTAGTTGCATCGGCGATCGTAATGACAATATTTTTTATATTGGTGCTTCCCATCCTGTTTAGCGCTCTTAAAAAGTCCTTAACAGCGCCCGATACTCGTTTAGGTACTGTTATTTTTGGCGGATTTGTGCTAGGAGCAATTTTCCTATTTTTCAGCTTTGCATATATTCTCGGCATTGACCTAACTCGCGGCGCACGATACAATTTCGTCTACTTTCCGGGGGTGATATTGCTTTTAGGAGCAACCTTGGCGGTTATTTTTAACACACCTACAGCAAAAAGTCAATGGTTTAATTTACGGGCGATCGAAGTTCCTGGCAAAAAAGCAGTTCTGCTAATTTTAGCAATGGGTTTTTTTAGCGGTGTCACAGTAAATTCCAATCTCGGCTATCGCAAATATTACAAACCAGACCTTTTAATTCCGGTTATCCGCGAATTATCGAAAGTTCCCGTGTTAATTGCCACTACTCAAAAGACTCATGTAGAAATAGGAGAGTTGATGGGGATAGGGTGGGAATGGGAAAGAAGGAAGAAGGAAGAGGGAAGAGGGAAGAGGGAAGAAGGAAGAGGGAAGGAGGAGGACGTTAAAGCATCGGATTCTCCACAGTTTCTTTTAGTTAAACAGAGAAGAAATGCGCCGGAAATAGCGGCAGGGACACTTGACAAAACACTCAGTCAATTAGAACGCCCGCTTGATTTGTGGTTGGTTAATTTTCGCGCACCTGTGAATCTAGAAGCACAAAAATGTCAGGTTGAATCGCGCGATTTGCCTGCGGTGGATGGGTATGAATATCAAGTTTATCATTGTTCCTGATTTGGCGATCGCCCGCAGCTAAGGTTCGATGACTGGGGAGAGATAGTGATAAATTTATGACTCAAGAAGTAGAGGATATAGAGTTAGCCTTACAACCGCAGTCCGGCAGGGGTTGAAACCCCTGCCTCAAAGCTAAAGTCCTCTCAAAGAGGACTAATACCAAATCCGACTTAAATACCCCCTTTATTTCTTAGTCTGCGGAGGCAGACTTCGTTTGTGTAGTAGCGGTTTCAACCGCCGAATCATCAAGGGGTGGCAAACTAAGAGTCAGCGGCAAAATGTTTAATTAAGACGCTCATCACTTCACCGGGATTTTGAGTTGGGACAAGCGGACTCCAGTCAGAAACGCAGGCAAAATTATCGCGGTGAAAAGAATGAATGACGCGGGAAACAACAGGACGAGAACTGATAATGAAAAGTTTCAAGAGTTCTCGGTTAACTGAAGTTTGCAAGTTTGGTTCTTTAGCCGGGGGCTGATTGAGTTCGGTAGTTGGATTTTCTGGCCCAACCTCGAAAGCAAGTATTAATTCGGTATTGGGTAGCATTTGCCGGATGACTTTCAGGGAAGATTCTGCTTCGCTGCGGCTGCGAAATTGCGCGACGGGCAAGCGCTGAAAGTTGGGCAGGAGTCGGTAAATAATCCAGGCATTCGCAGTTTCTGGGGTGTTCATGGCTGTATTCTAAATTGGGTATGTTTGCCCATATAAAAGTGACAGACTTGCACTTTATTGTGAGCGCGATCGAACATCGCGCTACTTCAATAAAGATGCGTCCTAGCTGATGATTTTTCCTCGATTGCCTCAAGAGCGATCGGAAACTATATCGTGTTGGGCAATAACGCTATGTTAGATCGAAAATCAACTTTTAAATTGAGTTATTACATAATTTAATTCCATTAGTTAAAGGTTCAAAATAAGCGCTTAAAATAGGCGGTTAAAATAGGCGAATCAAAAGCAAAAACAATCATAAATAAACGTTAGACAATGCCAAAAACAAACAATTCAGCTCAAAATTAATTTAAGTTTTCGCACCAGTACACGGCACTGCCGTGTCCCTACTTCGTCGGTGCGGCGATGGGAAAAGGGAGACGAACCTACGATGACTGTTCGACAAATGAGGGATTTTTGCCGTTTGGTGGGGGTATGTTTTGATGAGTTGCCCGATTATCTCAGTCGGCGAGTGGATGAGGAGGAGCCATAGGGGGATAGATTGGTCGATCGCACTTTCGATTAAAATAAGTGCGTTAGCGAAGCTTTCGGCAGGAATCAACCTTTCATTTCAGTACAAATTTTGTGGCAGAGGTAGCCGCTCAAACTTTTAGTAACTCTCAGTATGCTCAACTTTCTGACTGAATTAAATCGGCGGCAGGTGGATGTCGTTTTATAGCTTTGTCAGCGGCCCGAATATTAATGACTCTCTCTCGATTTAAGACTAATGCTGTAACTGTAGCTCGTCCAATTGGAGTCAAACCAACTATTGATAATCCATCCGCAGACCAAATAAAATGTTCGATCCAACTATCTTGTCTGGGGTTGAACAACGGTACTTCTACGTCTGACTGAGCATCTATCGCTCTAGTTTTATCAGATTTCTTGCGGTTGCAGTGAAAGCAAGCTAGTGCCAAATTGTCAATATCGTTAGTCCCATTTTTAGTTAAGGGAATGATGTGCTCGATAGTAAACTCTACGTACTGCCATTGTTCGGAGGCATGACAATATTCGCACAGACAGTTTGCTCTCTGACGAACTTGATTTTGGATATTTTCAGGGATTTGACGGCGACCGGACATTTCTACACAGTAGGCTGAATCTGGCCCAAGAAAATATTGCGGACAGTCCGATTGACAAAACTGAGGTAATCGTCAATTTCTTCGTAAAGATTCAGTTCTTGTTCTTCCTCAGTATTTAGCGGCAAAGTTTGTTGTTTATCCAACAGTTCTTGGATTCGATTTTTGACAGCGGTGGAGGCTTTAAAAATGGGTACGCCTTCCACTAATTCAATTCGGACAGCTCCTTCTATAGGTAGAGTATCGCGCAGGTTTTCCAGTTTTGGCAGGATTAACATAGTTATGGATTTTATGGGTTTCCGTCTTAATTATATCTAGGTTTTTTTTAATCTTTCCTGACACTATCGGGCACGCCCACCGCCGAAATACCCGATATCGCCTTTAAATTTTGACACCGAATCAACTCATTAAAATCCAAACTGCGCCCTTCAATTTGCGCCACAGCCTCGATCGCCCCAAGCAAATGTCCGGCCGCTTCCGCTTCGTTGTAACCGCGCCTTCCCGCCACTCTAATCGCCGCTTCGTCAGCATCTAATTCTACTTGGGAACTGCGGTTGTCGCGCCAAATTCGAGTCATGGCGAGTCCCGTCAAACCGCCCGCGATCGCAGTGCCGATCGCATCTCCCTGCAACAATTCTACAACAGTCCCGACAATTCCCGCCAGAGCCGCACCTTGATAAATATCCGGTTTAAACCACTTAACATTGCACAGAAAACTTACATTCCGCAATAGCAGTAAATCCCGCTGTGGCTTAGATAGCAGCCGCCACAAATCAAAATTAATATAAATCGGGCGAGCAGTATTCCAAGGCAAAGGAAAATCGCAGTCAATTACCGTTGATTGTTGGGGCTTATTAATAATTTTACACGTCATGCGGCCGGAAGCGGGCATCACATCTAACAGGCGGCGAATTTCTGGTTCGGAATTCATAAATTTAGAGTAATTGATAATTGGTAATTGGTGATTGCATAGGCATAAAAAACAATAATATCGGTCACTGCCTCATAGGGGCGGGTTTTACCGAAAATAATTGCCTAAAACCTACAATCTCGTAAACCCGCCCCCACCCAATCGCTAGTTTTATAGCAGCAATCCTAAATCATTTGTGCATTTCTTACTCCCTCCCCTTACTAAGGGGAGGGTTGGGGTGGGGTAAAAAATTTACAACTCCTGCAAGGATTCCTATATATACAATATTTGTGGATAATTGACAATCTTAGGAGTTATGCACTGGTCGCCAGAAACCGGGTTTTTTGCTGAGAAGATGCGTTACAGCCACAGATTTGGTAAAAAACCCGGTTTCTTTAGTCAGAGTACATCAATAACTGATTTTATCCAAATCAAAGTTGATCTAGATTATTGGTTGTGTGGGGGCGAGTTTACAAGATTTTTGACGGGAATTAAATATTGTTTGTCAAACCAGCCCCGACAAGTCAATAGAAGATATTAAGGATTTTTCTTGGATGCGGGAGAGGAAGATTCTTGCTCTCTGGGAGCCGCTTTTTCGGTATTACCAGAAGGCTTCGGGCTGGCAATTGCTGGGGCAACTGACGGCTTTGAATTCGCGGCTGGGGATGGCAGTGGTTTGGGAGAATCAGGGGCTGTTAGCGGGGCAGCAGGGGCTGTTTTAGCGCCTAAAATGCTGGCGTCTCCGGTGTCGAAGGTTCCCGCGATGCAAGCGATCATCATTGTCGCTAAGGTGCCGACAAATAATGCTTTCCAACCGAGTTCGGAAATGTCTTTGCGACGGGATGGAATTAGGGCGATTGTGCCGCCGACAAATATGCCGACGGAGGCTAAGTGGGCGAAGCCGGAAAGGGCGTAACTAACAATTAAAACTGTACGATCGCTCACCAGTCCTTTTGCCCCCGCTTCTGCTAAACTTTGATAGGGCGGAATCGCTGTTTCTAACAGCCTGCGACCGATGATTACTGATGCTTGCCAAGAGTCGTCAATGGAGACTCCTGTTAATAGCGTCAGGGGATAAAATAAAAATCCCATAATGTTGGCTAAGGTGACAACTTTGAAAAAGCCACCAATGGGGCCGGGCAAAATTGCCAGCCAACCAAAGAATTGATTGATTAAGGAAACTAAGCCTAAGATTAAAATCAAAACAGCGGCAATTGCCACTGCCATTTTTACACCGTCCAATGCACCAATTATCGCTGCATCTAAAGGGCTGACTCGTTCGATGGGTTCTCCCCCAACAGTCTCTTGTGTGAATTCTTCGCGCTCCCTGTCCGAAATTTCTTCGCCCACAAACTCGCGGCCTTTAGGCTTGGGTTCTTCCTTGGGAATGCCACCCATTGTCAGGGGCACTCCTGTTTCGGGTACTAAGATTTTGGATAGAACAAAACAAGCGGGAATAGCGATAATTGAGGCTGAAACTAAGTGTCCTAAAATATTGGGAAAAACTGGCTTGAGAAAACTAACGTAAATTGCTAAAGTTGAAGAAGCAGCGGTTCCAAAACAGCAAGAGAGGATTGCACAAAGTTCGGAACGAGTCATTTGTGGCAAATAAGGCTTGACGACAATTGCCGCTTCAATTCCTACGAAGATATTAGCAGCGCCACTGAGGGCTTCTGCGCCGCTCAACCGCATTGTCGTATAAAAGATTTTGGCAAAAAGTTCGGTGACAATTTGAATCACGCCGATGTTGTATAGCAAGGCCATGAGGCCAGAAAAAAAGATGACTGTCGGTAAAGCTCGAAAGGCAAAAATATATCCTAAATTAATTGCCGGCTCTTTACCAGGTATTGGTACAACATTACTCCCGAATACAAATCTCGCTCCAGCGTCAGCAGCGGTAAATACGCCGTCAAGCAAGCTAGTAAACCACTCTAAAGCGATGCGAGTTGGGGGGAACAGAAATACTAAAAATCCTAAGACTAATTGCAGGCCAATGCCCCAGATGATGACGCGCCAAGGTATATACTTCGACTGTCGGTTTTCTGAAAAAACCCAGGCGATCGCACATAAGCCAAAAATTCCCAGAAATGAGATAAGATTGTAGATAGACATGAGCCTAGTCCTTGAAATACTTAAGAATGCCGATCGACGATTTGCACCACATCAGTTATACTATTCATCGGACGGCAAATGCTAAAAAAAAATAACGGGCAGATGAATTACGCACTCAACAGCGTACTTATGTCACTGCTTAGGTCATTCCGAAGTCTGCGGATCTTTAGCAACCCTTGATTTGCCGTAATTACCAGCAGTTTAGATAGAAACTCTAACACATGGAAGCTTTTGCTCCACATCCTCCTGAATGGACTGCGACGGCGGTTCACGCTAATGAGTTTTGCTGCCCCAAGTGCGGCGCTAGCTGCACGGATGCCGCTGAGGTCTGGATTAATCGCCGATCGCCAGTATACACCGAGTTCAACCGTCGCAAGTGGCAAGAATTTTACCGCTGCCAGTGCGATTGCGTGTGGTGGGCCTGGAGTAACGATAGGCCTCCTTCTGAACTTGTGCGTCGCGATGAACTCTCTGATGACGGCCCGGATGACAGACCGGATGATGATTTTTAGAACCGTGACAGAATTTTCGCTTTTCGCTTTGCGATTTTTTTATTTAAAATTAGGGTAAGGTGCGCGGCTTGGCGCACCCTACGTTTAGATAAGTTATCGCCCGTTCTCAACTAATTCAGCACGTCAAGTATTCCCTTGACTACGCCTTCCATGATTCTTTCAATTAAGCTCAATTCATTTTCGCCGATCGACTCATTTAACAGCATTGACTGAATTCGCTGTCTGTCATTGCGAGTCAGTTCGCCTGACGAAAAGATTTGCTCAACTATTTGTTCCGTTAGAAATGGGAAAGTTGGAGTTTGCATGGTTGGTCTCTAAAAGCATTAATATTTTGTTTTTAACTTCATTAGAGCAGCCAGTTATTTTGCGGGTTTTTGCCGTCCCACCCAGTCAGTGCTGAAATCATAAGGCTTTGAGGGCATTTTGTCAAGATACATGCGACAGATAAATATAAAATCTGCATTAAATTTCCGACATTCTGGCAACTGGTGCTTTCGGAGTGCGATCGACCCCCGGCGGTGGCGGTGTTCGATCGACCTTTTTAAGTTTATTGGCACTGGGGCGGAACATTACAGCTCAAAAAAAATCAAAACGAGAAGAGATTAAAATAGGGCATGGGGCATGGGGCATGGGGCATTGGTCATTGGAACCAACAAATAACAACAAATATAAGAAAAATAACCACTAACTAATGACTAATGACTATTGACTATTGACAACTGACAACTGACAACTGACAACTGACAACTGACAACTGACTAATGACCTATTTTCGTTCGGCTCTAATTTTGACATTAGGTTTTGGGCTGCTACCGCTAGCAGTGCGATCGCAACCTGTCATTCCTGCAAATGACGGCACTAATACTGTTGTTAAATCCGAGCAAAATCGCACAGACATTAGCGGCGGACAACTGTCGGGAAACGGGGCAAATCTGTTTCACAGCTTCAGCCAATTTAATCTCAGTGAAGGTCAAATAGCTAATTTTCTAACTAATCCCAATATTCAAAATATTTTAGGGCGAATTTCCGGCGGCGATGTTTCCATCATTAACGGTCTGATTTCGATCAGCGGCGGCAACTCGAATTTATTCTTAATGAATCCGGCGGGAATTGTCTTCGGTCAAAATGCTAGATTAAACGTGCCGGGGTCTTTTTTCGCGACAACTGCTACAGGTATTGGTTTCGGCAATCGCTGGTTCAATTCGAGCGGAATTAATGATTACAAAGCTTTACTGGGAAATCCTAATCAATTTAATTTTAATAACGCACAAGTGGGTGCAATTGTCAATGCGGGAAACTTGGCAGTTGGCAGCGGGCAAAGTTTAACTTTGCTCGGTGGTACCGTTATTAATACAGGACAATTATCCGCTCCCAACGGTCAAATTACTGTGGCTGCTGTTCCGGGACAAAATGCTGTCCGCATCAGTCAAGTTGGCAACTTATTGAGTTTAGAAATTACTCGGTCTTTGCAGTCAGAAACATCTGCGATCGCCCCACAAGCTTTGCCGCAGTTGCTGACGGGCCCCGGCTTAGCGTCAGCCACAGGTTTAACGACTAACGAACAAGGTCAATTGGTACTGACTGGCGGCCAAACAGTGCCGACAGTTGCCGGAAGTGCGATCGTCTCCGGTTCTGTAAATGTATTGGGCCCTTCTGGGAATGCTGGCGGCACAGTCAATATTTTAGGGGAAAAAGTCGGACTCTTTGGCGCAAATATCAATGCTTCCGGGACTGACGGCGGAGGTACTGTGCGCGTCGGAGGCGGTTTCCAGGGGATGGAACCAGTACCAAATGCCCAGGTAACTTATGTTAGTCCTGATTCTACGATCGCAGCAAACGCGATCGACCGCGGCAATGGCGGCACTGCGGTAATTTGGTCAGACAATACAACTCGCTTCTTCGGCAATATTAGTGCTCGCGGGGGCATCGCCACAGGTAACGGCGGAAAAGTAGAAGTTTCGGGCAAAAATGCTTTAACTTTCCAAGGAGAGGTCGATACCCGCGCGACTAACGGTGCGATCGGCAATTTGTTGCTAGATCCGGCAAATATTAGGATCGTCAGCGGTAACGGCGACAGCAGCGCGCAATCGACCGCTGGCGAACTCGAATCGGCACCAGAACCCAATGAAACATCGATCTCAGAAGTGCAGTTGGAACAGATGGCGGCCGGCAGCAACGTGGTTCTAGAAACCCCCGGCTACATCACCCTCCAAGACTTGCCCGATAACAAACTTTTCTTGCAAGCGATAACGGGAGACACCGTAACATTTAGATCGGGCGGAGTGTTTTTTGTCAATGACCCCAAGGATTTAATCGAGACTCAAGGCGGCAACATCAACATTTTCGCCAGCAGCATCTCTCTGGGCGCACTCAATGCTAACGGCGGTAATATCGCTCTCACTGCTAACGGCATTGACTTCAGAGGCGGCAGCAATTCCGTTAGCAGTGCGGGGGGAACAATTCGCTTGCAACCCAACGATAGCCGAGCAATTCGGATCGGTGGCACAGGCGATATTTTGGGCATTTTAGACTTGACGGCAACGGATCTGGGCGCTTTGGCGGGGGATTTTAGCTCGATCGCGATCGGGCGCGAAAACGGTAGCAGCGAGTCGATCGCGATCGTCGCACCCATTACCTTCAACAGCCCGCTGACACTTCAAGGCAGCTCGATCGCGATCGACAATCCCCTGAGTACAAGCGGCAGCGCTAGCTTGACTCTCGACGCACCCCAAACTGATCTCAACGCCAACCTTGCGACATCCGGCGCCGATCTCACATTTACAGGAAACGCATCCCTCAATGCTGACGTGGCTTTGAGCGCAGAAGCTACGGGCAGCATCCTGTTCTCCGGTAGCCTAGACGGAGCTCGCGCCCTGAGAGTAGACGCTCAGCGAGTGCTGTTCGGCGCTACAGTCGGTCAAGCTGCACCGCTGGCGAGTTTGACTGTAAACGCCGGCAGTACCGAGGTATCGGCCAATATTGCGACATCTGGCGACATGACTTTCAATAGTAACGTCACAGTCGATCGCACCGCCGCCCTTGCCGCCACTATCGGCAATATCGCTTTTGCCAATACCCTCGACAGCACGCCGGGCCGGGCTAATAATTTGACGCTGCGCGCTGGCGGCAACATTACTTTTGACGGCAGAGTCGGTCAAACTCAGAGGTTGGGCCTGCTTTCGGCCGACGCTGCTAACGTGACGGCTGCTTCCACAATTGCAGCGCGCAGTTTGAGCGTTAACGCCCGCGATTCCGTTACCTTCGGGGGGGACAGCACGGCCGCTTTGGGAGCCTATATCAAGGCAGAAAATGTCCTCTTAGAGGGTAATTTAAGAACGGATGGCGGCAGCGTGAATCTGCAAGGAAGCGGGGAGGTTCGGACTGGTAATATTACCTCGAACGGTGGGAGCATTCGGGTTGAGGGAAATACTGTTGCTGCAGGCGCGATCGACTCTTCATCCGCAACGGGAACAGGAGGCGCGATCGCTCTCCAAACCACTGCTGGGCCTTTAACTGCGGGAGCTTTGAACGCTTCGGGGGCGATCGGCGGAAATATTGATGTCACCTCGAAAGCGGGCATTTCGGCTTTAGATATCAACTCCAGCGGCACTTCAAACGGCAACGGCGGGGGCGTTTCCCTGAACGCGACAGGTAATATTCAGTCGGGCTTTATCAATGCTCAAGGCGGCACTGGTGGCACTGGCGGCAGCGTTGATGTGACAACCCTCGGTTTGTTTCGCTCGAACAGTATTTTCAACGATATATCCGGCAATTTTTCCAGTATTTCTACTGCCGGAGGTGCAGGGGCGGGGGCGATCGCAATTCGCCACGGAGGCGGTATCGATCGACCGTTTGTAGTTGGTGGCGCGATCGACAATGGAACCCTGGGAAGCATTAATGCTGGCGCGGGAAACGCCATTTTGCCCAGTCTTGCTTTTGGGCAAACTTACACCCAAGGAAGTTTACCAAATCAGATTTCCCTAGTTACGCCGGGCCCGCCCTCTGCTCCTGCACCAATTGCCGCACCAATTCCCGAACCCATTCCCGAACCAATTCCCGCACCAATTCCCGAACCAATTCCCGAACAGCCTCTAGAGCCAGTAAATCCTGCTCCTGCGCTGTCACTTCCTGCATCTGTGCAAGTAGAATTGCAATCGCAAAGTAGATACAAACATTCCCCAATTAGCCCCGATATTTTCGCTCCTTCTCGCAGGCTAGATTTAGCAGGTTCGGGAGTTTTATCATTTGAGAAAACCTTTACTCGCGAGTACGAAAAATATCTGGATTTGCCCGCAAGAAGACCGATTAGTAATATGTCGGTTATTTACGAAAATCTTCGTAAAAATGAACAAATTACTGGGATAAAGTCGGCCATTATTTATATGAATTGGGTCAGCGGCTTGGCTGCCACCACCGCCAAAGAAAATGGTTCAGTGCTGGTAGCAAGTCAGGATTTATCTAATCTATTGCCTGTGACAAAAAAACTCACATCCCAGCCTCCTCAACCCTTAGAATATAAGTTAGCCCAGAGGTTGCCGCCGGATGGCAAAGAAGTTTCCGATGTTCCTAACGGGGAGCATTTAGAATTAGTGTTAGTAACAGCTAACGCTCAACCGAGGCGCGTTTTAATTCCGGCGACAACACGCTGGCAGGTGTTGCAACTAGCCGACGCCCTGCAAAGCGAAATAACTAATCCCCGAAAAAGAAGCAGCATTAGTTATTTGGATACCGCGCAAAAACTTTATCGGTGGTTAATTGCGCCCGTTGCCACAGAATTGGCAGCTTTAAAGATTGACAATTTAATTGTAATTCCGGCAGCAGGTTTGCGGAGTGTGCCGTTTGCGGCCCTTCACGACGGCAAAGGCTTTTTAGTTGAGAAATACAGCATTAGCGTGATGCCTAGTCTGAGTTTAACTGATATCGGCTACGACAATATTGCGGATGATGAAATTTTGGCGATGGGGGCGTCGGTATTTGAAGATAAAGCGCCATTACCAGCGGTACCGGTGGAGTTAGAGTCGATCGCGCCGCCCGATCGGGGAAAATCATTTTTGAATCAAGATTTTACTCTCGGAAATTTGCAAGCTCAGCGGGCAAATCGACCTTTTGGCATCATTCACTTAGCAACTCACAGCGAATTCCAGCCCGGGGAACCGAAAAATTCTTACATTCAGTTGTGGGATACTAAATTGCGTATCGATCAAATGCGGCAGTTGCGATGGAATGAACCGCCGGTGAATCTGTTAGTTTTAAGCGCGTGCAGTACCGCTTTGGGCGATGCAGATGCGGAGTTGGGGTTTGCGGGTTTGGCGGTAGCTAGCGGTGCTAGATCCGCTTTGGCGAGTTTGTGGGAAGTCAGCGATGAGGGGACTTTGGGGCTGATGACTGAGTTTTATCGGCAGTTGCGGGCCCCCAGACGCGGTGGCAATTTGATGATTAAAGCGGAGGCTTTGCGGCGCGCGCAATTGGAGATGCTGCAGGGGCGCGTGCGGATTCAAGACGGGATGCTGCGAGTCGAAGGGCTTTCTATAAGTTTAATTTTGCCTCCGGAAATTGCGGCGCGGGGCGATCGAGTGCTTTTGCATCCTTATTATTGGGCCGCCTTTACAATGATTGGCAATCCTTGGTAATGAAGATGGGGAATGAAGAAGGAAAAAGACGCGTTGCTGAATCAAGGAATCATATCATATTCGGTCGAGCGACCGCGATTTTTTTAGGGGTTCCCCTCACCAACATTACCTGCCAATAATTGACAATCTCAAAAACCCGCCCCGATCGGCATATTATGGTTAATCGATCGGACATGATATCAATAGTGCAGGAACTAGAATATCCTGAAATTTTAGGTAATGTATAGCAATCCTAAATCATTTGTGAATTTCTTACTCCCTCCCCTCTTGATAAGGGGAGAATTGGGGTGGGTAAAAAATTTACGACTCCTGCAAGGAGTGCTATATGGAGTGATTTGCACTCGCTTTCATTACATGGTAATTCCCCATATTTATACTCTAATTATGCAGCACCCAAATCTCCTAGGAAGCTCAAGGGCGATCGCACTTCACTCTGTTTTGCCGGATTTTACAGGAAACTGTGGAGCGATCGTACTCCTGACCGGAATGTTTAGTCGTCTTATTTTTAAGAAATGTTAATAAAAAATAACTTTTCTTTAGAAACTTAAGTTTTTATTAAAATTTCGGGTATTATTATGTATTAGAGGATACATCTACTTTATTAATTAACAATTTCTAAACAATAATTGAGTATTAATACTCATAAGAGGATGTAAGAATGATTAACTTACCGGGCTACGAGATTTCCCACCAAATTCATGAAAGTAATAATTCGTTAGTTTACCGGGGACTGAGAAAGCAAGACAACCAACCAGTAATTCTCAAATTTCTCAAACAAGATTATCCGCTGCCAGCTTCGTTAGTCAGATACAAGCAAGAATACGAAATTACACGCAATCTTACCATAGAAAGTGTGCCTAAAACCTACAGCTTAGAAAGATACCATAACAGTTTGGCTATCATTTTCGAGGATTGTGGTGGAGAATCATTAAAGCTCTTGTTGGCTTCTCACCAACTGAAATTAGAAGAGTTTTTCTTAACCGCTATTAAAATAACCCGGGCTTTAGGTGAAATTCATCAATATAAAATTATTCATAAAGATATCAATCCCAGCAATATTATCATTAACTCAACCACAGGGCGGGTTCAAATTATAGATTTTGGCATCTCTACTGTTTTAAAGCGCGAAAATCCTACCCTAAAAAATCCTAATGTTTTAGAAGGCACTCTTAGTTATATATCGCCGGAACAAACAGGGAGAATGAACCGATCGATCGACTACCGCACTGATTTTTACTCGTTAGGAGTCACTTTTTACGAACTCCTAACAGGGCAATTGCCATGGGATTACAGCGATGCCATGGAATTAATCCACTGTCACATTGCCAAACAAGCAGTACCGCCCCACCAAATCAATCGAGAAATTCCTAAAGCTGTTTCTGATATTGTGATGAAGCTATTAGCGAAAACCGCTGAAGCCAGATATCAAAGCCCTTGGGGAATTATCGCTGACTTAGAAGAATGCCTAGAACAATTAAAAACTACGGGAGGAATTGCAGATTTTGCGATCGCCCAAAAAGATATTACAGATAAGTTTCAAATCCCTCAAAAACTCTACGGGAGAGAAACAGAAGTGGAAACCTTATTAGCAGCCTTTGAGCGAGTCAGCAGAGGCAGCACCGAAATGATGCTAGTATCCGGTTACTCAGGCATTGGAAAATCCGCCTTAGTACAAGAAGTTTATAAACC
>NZ_JAUBRC010000062.1:0-35454 GCF_036701635.1 Microcoleus sp. N9_B4
TTGTGAAAATATTTTTGAGTTATTTTTGAACCTATACACACCAAGGGTTTCGGCTATTAAGTCGCTCTCCGACCTCCGCTGGCTGACTCCTCTTTTAACTATGGGGTCTTTTTTTGGGCCCAAATACGGCTTTTGGCCAGACTATTTCCCGCGCATGGGTAGAAGAACTCAGTGGTTCAATATGATGGGGCTTACTGGGACTAGAGCTCAGGCAAAGTTAGAGTGTAAGGTGTGAGGCTGCATCATGGGGTTAGGATGACAGAAGCAGGCTGGTGCATGAGTCATATATATGTAAGTGGTGTCTGCATTTCTGGGACTTTACTGAGGGACGTTTGGGTTTCAGATTGAGCCGATCGCCCTTAACAATTCCTCTGATTCAAAATCCCGAAGCTGACACGACACGGTACTCTAACCCAGATCAAACTCCCAGGAATCGATCGCCCGCAAATACACTCTCCTGAATTACACCCCGAAACTCCTTTAGTTACCGCAGTTATCAGCCTTTAATAATCGAGCGCGAGTTGGTCTCCTCAACATCTACATCTAAAAAGTGCAAGTGACTCTCTTCCTCAGTATTGACAGCAATCACCAAACCTCTATTCCCCCAAGCAGCTATCGCCCGGGGTGAGGCAGGGCTGCTAAAACTCCCTACTTGAATCCCTTGACTGTTTACCACTTCTATCTGCCCCTCAACATCTGCCAACACCCATCCCCAATTAGCCACACAAGCAGACACGGGCAAACTTTCAAGGGGAATTCGCGCTACCTTGAGCGGCCACAATTTCATCAACAGCACCGCCGGTTTACCACCTTGGGGAATTCCCAGCAAAGTATAAGGCTCAGGTGTCAACAGCATCTGTCCCACGCTGGCAGACACCCGCACAGAACCCACCGGCGTGCCACGGCGAGTGTAAACTCTAAAAATAGTTTGGGGATTTTTTGGTTCGTTGTCCGGCCAAACTGCTAAGACGTGTCGCCGATCCAAAAACATTAATTCTGGTAAATAGTGTTCTGGTAACGGCACAGTAGCGATCAGCTTCAAGGCTTTTTTCTGATCGCCAGCAGTGCTGTTTCCAGCTAAAGAATAAAAACGCAGTTCGCCGGGAACCGCTACTGTCAACCAGTTGCCGTGAGAGTCTACAGCAGCTTTAAAAGCATCGGAACCTTGCCTCAAACCCATATCCAGCAGGCACTGAGGCTCCCAAGAGCGCTCATTGAGCCAGTAAAGTTTTTGCGGAGTCAGAACGCAGCAGCCCTGGGAACTCGGTAAAATGCCACGCACTATTTCCGCCATTAATGAAATAGAAGTAGACATTTCTCCTGTAACTAGCTGTTTTCCCGGCTGAGACCAAACCTTGACCTCTGTACCTACAGCAGCATAGAGATACGTTTCAGTGGCAATTAAAGCGGTCAACGGTGCAGGAAGTATCAGTGGCTTGGGCTGCGAAAGCGAATAGCGCACAGTCCGAAGTGAATTAATCGCCGATTGTGATGCTTCTTCCTCTTCAACTTCTAGCAAAGAGTCAGTTTCAGAATTCAGATTTTTATCACCACTGGTTGTGGGGTTTTCCCAAGGAATAATGCAGTCGCCCAATTGCCTGACAGCGGGGTCGTACATGATCAGCCGCAGAGCTTGAGCCATTTGGGAAGCACTGGCAAAACGGCGGGCTGGCAGCTTTTCTAAAGATTTTTTGACTATTGCTTGCAAAGGTTCAGGGATGGCGTCGGGAAATTGCAAGCGTTGATTCAGGTGCGCCCACCTCAAGTCTCCGGGGGTTCCCCCGAAAGGGCGGTAGCCCATTAGCAATTCAAACAGCAGAATGCCTACTGCATATATATCTGACATCGGGGAAAAAAGACCGTAAAACCGCTCAGGGGCCATGTAAGCGGGGGAACCTACGGTAGCGTCGGGAGAAAGTTCTTGGTGGAGGCGAGTGGTACCAATTTCTGGCAGCCGACGCGCGATGCCAAAGTCAGAAAGCCTGGGCGACCAACCTTTTGCTCCTAAAGTTAGGAGGATATTTTCGGGTTTGATGTCGCAGTGAACTACGCCTCGGCGGTGGGCGTAGTCTAAGCCTGCTAAAACTTCCATGACTAGCTGTAAACCTTCGAGCAGACGCAAGGGGCGGTCTTGTTTGAGTAGGTTGCGGAGGGTTCCTCCCTCGCAGTAGTCCATAACCAAGTACCTGCCTGTAGCTGTGTGTTCTAGAGCTCGGCAGGTAACAATGTTCGGGTGTTGCAAGGTAATCAGAAACCACAGCTCTCGCAAGAATTCGCTAGTTGGGGCTTTTTGATGACTAAGTTCTTTGAGAGCAACCAGTTGGCTGGTGAGGCGGGAGTCCTGGGCGGGAGCTTCTCGAACGCTGGCACAAAAGACTCGACCAAATTGTCCTTGTCCGACTAGCCCTAAAATGCGGTACTTAGAATGTTGCATCGGTCTAATTATAGAAAAAGCTTGAGCTAGTATTAAAATATGTAAATAATTCTGACAAAAATTCAAATTTTTGAATCGCTCGCCAGGTACAGCCTATGTTATCTCAGGTTCATTCTCAGCCTCGTTGAGAGCGATCGCACACTCGCACCTACTCAAATCCTTGAGCTTCGGAATCACTATCAATCTTGCCGGATGCCGGTACTGGATCAAGAACTACCTGTGCCTGCTATTTTAGTCGATCGCGACTATTACAGTTTTTTCAGTGCCATCTAGAAAGTATCTAAGGTTTTAGCTTTTCAAGACTAAGCTGGGGAATCGGGGCGAGGGAACAGCGATATGACCAAAACAGAAGTGCGGTAATGCCATAGGGGCTAGAGATCCAGAAGCCGATGCTGTCGTCAAGGCATCTTAACCTTTTTGAGTGTTAGCAAAATTTTTTTTTGCTTTGAATATGTCGATCGTAACTTGCTAAATACTGAAGTTGACAGGAGCAAACATCAATATGGTTAAAATTATTAGACTAGATCCAATTGCCGAAGAAATGGCAGTGGAAACCCGATCGAATATCCTGTCTGCCTTACTTTCCAAAGACTTAGACGTTCTCAAGGAATGCGGGGGGCGGGGAATGTGCGCTACCTGTCATGTTTACATTAAAGAAGGCATGGAAGGCTTGTCGGACATGAACCGCCGCGAGAGAAGGACGTTGGAAGTTATTACTACGGCTAAAGCAAATTCGCGACTTGCTTGTCAGGCTCAAATTATGGGCGAGGGTGTGGTTGTACAGTTGCCTGCGGGGATGTACATTAATGCTATTGAAAATGTCGAAGCTTTGATCGGCCGCCGGGCCCAGCAAGATTTATTACACCCAATTACGGGTCAAGTAGTTGTAGAATCGGGAAAGTTAATTACTCGTTCTATCGTTACACAGCTTAATGAAACCCGCTTTCAAGTAGGACAGTATTTAGTTCGGACTAAAGAAGCTTAAAACTGATATGTTTGTATTTTAGTAGTAGAGAAAAATCTATGTTGAGCCAACTTGCGCGTTTGAGCACGGAAACAGACGGACGCTACGCCAGTGAAGAAGAACTCCAATTTTTGAAAGACTACTTTCAGTCTTTGAATCACCGGATGAGTGCTTATAAAAAAATTCAAGCCTCTGAAACAGAAATTATGCGGCAAGTGGAAGCACAAATGCTGTCTCTAGACCCTAGTTTATTTCGGCGGGGGGCTAACGATGTCACTGAAAAGTGCCGTGGAGATATTGTGCGGGTGTTGAGGCATTCGGCGGCAGCACTGTTGATTAATGATACTGAACGGTTGCGCGATCGGCTACTACTTTGGTTGCAAACTATTTTAGGCGCTGTTCAAGTTAGAAATACTGCGACCGTGACCTACGATGTGATGAAAAAGGTCCTCAAGCAATATCTCACGGTGGAAGAAAGGAACCTATTTTTTCCGATTCTGGACATTAACCGCACATTACTCGGCAAATAATCAAGGGGGTTGACCAGTTAACGCCGATAAACTGTGCCGTTAGGAAGAGTGGCTCCAATCAACTTCGCTCCCGTCAAATCCGCCTCAGTGAGAATCGCTCCCCGGAGGTTGGCTCCTGTCAAGTCAGCTTTCTGCAAGTTGGCTTTACTCAGGTTAGCTTTGGTCAAGTTAATTTCATGCAGGCAAGAATTAGACAGGTCGGCACTGATCAGGTAGGCTAGACTCAAGTTGGCTTTGCTGAGGTTGGCCCCGCTCAAGTTAGCTTCCATCAGATAAGCACCGCTCAAGTTGGCTTCATTCAACAAGGCTTCTGCCATATTAATTCCAGTTAAAAGTTTGCGGCTCAAGTCTACACCGCCCAGATCGGCCCCGCTGAGGTTAATACCGCTTAAGTGGCTGCCATTCAAAGTAATGTTTCTCAGATAGGTTTTGCTGAGGTCTGCTTTGCACAAATTGGCTCTATCCAAGCAAGCTTCGCTAAGGTCTGATCCGATCAAGCACGCGCCGTTTAAATAGGCTTGAGTGAGGTTAGCTCGCCTGAGATTAGCTTTCAACAGGTTGGCTTGGCTGAGGTTAGCCCGGGTTAAGTTGGCTCCGGCTAGGTTGGCTTTGGATAATTCGGCTCCGGTGAGCTGTGCTTCGGTCAAGTCTGCCTCTTTCAGACTCGCTAGACTTAAGTAAGCATCTTTGAAGTTTGCTCCGTTGAGATTGGATTTAATCAGATAGGCTTTACTGAGATTGGCCTGAGTGAGAACGGCTTTGGTGAGGTTAGCGGCGCTCATATCTGCACCTATGAGATTAGCATTGGGAAGAATTGCTCCAGTCAGGTTTGCCCAATTCAGATGAGATCCGGCTAGGTTGGCGCCGGTGAGATTGGCTCCGATGAGATTGGCTCCACTCAGACTGGCTGCCATGAGGTTGGCGCCGGTGAGATTGGCTCCGCTGAGGTCAGCTTTGCTGAAATTGGCTCGGCTCAGATGGGCTTTGGTGAGGTCTGCCCCGCTGAGGTTAGCACCGATTAAGTAGGGTCGTTGCTGGTGTTGGTTGAGGTTTGCCAAAATTAGAGTTGGGGCATCGCTGGAACGGTATAAATCGATCGGACTCAACACAATGCCGCGCAGATTTGCCAGTCTAAAATCTCTTTCGCCGGCTGCATATCGAGTTAGAAGTTCATTGGCGTCCATTAAGTTCTAGCAAAATGTTTGAGGTTTTGATTGCTGTTAAATTTTATTAGTTTCTAGAGTAAGTTACGAATTTTCTAGCTGCTAGTTATCATCAGGTTTTATTTAAATTGCTAAAACCTGATTTTTTGAGTTACGAGCTTTTTTATAGCGTTTCTTTAGCTGATTAGGTACAACCAATCCTTATCCATTAAGGGTTTTAGCTCTAAAAAAGTACCTCACTTGACTGAGAAACGCTATATAATTTAACTCACAGTTTTGAGGATACGGTGGATAGTATGGCTGCCCAACAATCGATTTGACAGCTATTAGTAACAAAGTAATAGCTGTCAAATAAGTCAGTTTTTTTGGAAAAGTTGACTGAGAATAGCTTCATGGTCTTTTCCTTCTTCGACCATAGAATCGCCAGGTTGTAGGCGATCGCGCAGCCCTAAAATAAAGCGGTTGCAGTCCGAACCCAATGATTCGCAGGATGTTTGCAGGCAGTGAAGTTCTCGACCCGTAAGCTGACTAAAGAACGAACTTAAAATACCTGCTTCTAAAAAACAGGCTGGTCGCTGAGACTTGGGGGCTGTTTTAGCAAAAAGAGAGTTAGCAATTTTTACTATTAAAAATCCATGTTCGGAATAGCTGGGGTCAAGCTCAAATGTTCCCCATCCATGAGTTTTCCAACACTGCTGCAAGGACTGAATAAATTCTACCATTTCCATTTCAGAAACTGGCTGACCGTAGTATTCGCTGACTTCTTCGCAAAAACGCACGTAGAAGTTTTTACCCCACCAGCGACCGCAGTTGAAAAGCACGAGGCGGGAGGCTTGACCTGTTTCTTGTTCTAAGCCGATATAAATGGCTTGAATCAGTGTTTCTGGGAGTGCTAACAGCCGATCGCCCCGGCGGTTTTCGAGCAAGCCGAGTTCGAGGTCGCCTCGGACGTAGGCATCGCTGGCAAAGTAGTTTCCAGGGAGTCGGGGCTGTTTGAGTAAGTCCGCAATATTAATCATCGGGAATTAGGGATGGGAATCGGGAATTGGGAATTGGGAAGAAAGCGGATTATTTATTACTTTGGTCAATAATTGACTGTGCTTGGTCGAAAAAGGGTTGCAATATAGCCCGGGCTTGCTCGGAAAGCAATTCTTTTAAACGAGTTTGCAGCAGATTACAAACAGTTGCTTCGATCTTTTGAGTTTGGTGGGCTTCGACTATGCCGGAAAGCCAGTCTACAAGGCGCTGTTCTAGAAAATTTTGATCGTTCAGCAGCATAGCCATAGCGCAGTACCGCAAAACTAAAACCCAGTGTTTGAGCGATCGTTCTAAGGTTTCTTGTTTTTCGTCGGGGAATGTTTCTTGTAGTTTGTTGGCTACTGGTTGGAAGATGCTTGCTTCCTTCTCTCGCAAAAATTCGTAAATTTTTAAGCGCTGGACAAGGGTTACAGCTTGACGCTTAAAAGCTATGAGTTCTTCGCCTTTTAAAAAGCGGTTTTCTGCCTGATCCAGCAGCGCCTCAATTTCAGGGTGCATGATTTTAATTAAGTGGTAATCGGTAATTAATAAAAGGAAGTCAGTTGGCACTTGTTAGTTGTCATTTGGCAATCGGTAGTTGTTATTTATTAGTAGTTTTCTTACTTCCCAATAATAAATAAAAAGTTACCAGTTGCGCTTCGGAATTCCTAATATTAACTCAGGTGTTTTTTTCATTCCCTACACAGATTAAAACAGGTCAAATAGGTCATCAATCGTGACTTCTGCTTGTTCAGAAATAGAAATTACTGGCAAGGGTGGGGGTAGGGGTAGGGCACCTACTTCCGGAATTCCTTCCCAAGAAATAGCTTGAAAAAAGTCTGCTACTGGCTGGGTTAAACTCAGAAGTTGACCGGGGTTCGAGCCATTTGGGGTTTCTAAAGATTTTCCCAACCAATTATAGTGACCAAAGAATTCTTGGACAGATTGGTCCAACCATGAAGTTTGACTTTTCATCTTTCTTCCTGCCTGGAGAAATCCACCATCGCAGTTTCATCGCGAAATTGGTGGGAGGAAAGGCAGGGCAGGGGATGTGCCTTTCCAGGTTGTTTACCGCAATATTTCACCGTGTTGCAGTCGATTTTGAATATCGCGGGCGTTGGCACCTTCGTTGAGCCAGAATGCTGCTGCATCAATTTTATCTGGGTTGCCAAGCAGGAACTTGCAATAGGTTTCTCCCATTGAGTAACATTGGAGTTCTATGCAGCTCAGAGGCTTTTTGACTAAAGAGCCGAAGAAACCGGCGAACAAACCGGCGTATAGGTGACAAACCGGTTTGCCTACGTCTCCCAATGTGCGAGCAACTGCTGAGTCAAAGAGGTTGATGAAGATGCAGCCGTGTTTGCGATCGCTCATGTCCACTTCCCAGCGACCCCAACCTTGAGCCGTGAAAGGCCACCACCAAGTTTCTAGCAGAAACATGAGATTTGACTGGCGAATGTTTTGGTCGAATTCGGCACTAAACCATTTTTGAAAAAATTCAGAATCTTGGAGTCCCCACTGGCAACCAATAGTATACATGATGACAGAGGACGCGGGGCCTACTTCTTCTTCGAGCCCCTCCACCAAACCGATAATGAAGTCTTCGCTGGTAAAAATGTTGCGCGACTCATTCCAGTCGTCAATTGTACCCATCTGGCGATCGAAGGCAAAAAAATCTTGAAACCTATAATGGCTGTGAGTTTTAGGATGCTTTTGCTTCAGTAGCGATTCGCTGTGGGGGGAGATTTCTTTTTTGGCGGTAGAGACCATTGGCGGGTTATTCCTTTTTGCTGTAGTTGGGTGAAAATTAAAGTCAAATAGACTGGCCTGTGTATCCAATTTAACTTTATTTTTCTAAAGGCAGGCACAGGGTATAATTTTTTACTGCAATATAAAAATTAAAAATTCTAGGATGCTAAATTTGGGGGCTTGTTGGGAGTTCTGCCTTCGGACAACTGCTCTCTGAGTGCGGGCGAAAGTGGGTATAACCTTAAACGGGTATGTGTTATCGTTTTGTGCAAGCTGTCCACTATATATAGGGCATATGGGGATGAAAAATCACGCTTGTATTGCAATAGGCATCAATCAATATCAGTTACTCCAGCCTTTGAGTTATGCCCAAGAGGATGCAGAGGCCCTGTACGGTTTTTTGACTGAGGAGGCGGGTTTTGCGCCGGATGGATGTCTGCTGATGACCGATAGCTCGCCGTCGCTGTGGGGTCAATCTACATATCCCAATCGGGAAAATATTCTGAGATTGACCCAAAGCCTCTGCGCGGAACATGTGCAACAGGGAGATTTACTCTGGTGTTTTTTTAGTGGCTACGGTGTCAGCTATGAAGGTAAGGATTATTTGATGCCGGTTGACGGCAATCCGGCTGACATTCAGGGTACGGGGATTCCGGTAGAGTTGCTGTTGAATACTCTGAAAAACGCTCCTACGGAAACGGTATTGGTGCTGGTTGATATGAACCGCAGCCAGATTGTGAAAGCGGGGGAAACGATCGGCTCTCAAACGGTCGATCTGGCGCGGGAACTGGAAATCCCGACGGTGCTTTCTTGCCGCCCGAATCAAGTTTCGCGGGAAACTTCGGCTTTGCGTCAGGGGTTTTTTACGACGGCGCTGTTGGAGGGGCTGCGATCGGGACAGTGCATGACCATTAAGGGTTTAGACCGTTTTTTGAGCGATCGACTGCCGGAGCTGTGTGACCACCATTTGCGTCCGAAACAAGAACCTTTGATGGTGGTGAATCCTCCAGGAAAGGCTAATTTGGTGATTTTGCCCGATGCTTTAGGGGTACCAACTGCTGCGTTGGCAGGACGCAACGGCAATATGGCGGTTGGTACGGCTGATGGGTTCGATCGCCCGCAAATGGCGATGGCTACGGCTCGAATGGATCTGCCTCCGGCAGTTCGCAACGCTCAGGATTCGTCGGTTGAGATGCCACCTGTGTCGCAGCCAAATGCTGTGGCCCCTGTTGATGGGGGGGGCGATCGACCGAACTTGCAAAAGCCGGAGGATGAGCATAACGGGGGGTCGGATAAGTCATTTTTGCAGCAGCTAGTTTTGTGGAGTTCAGCTACGGCTTTGGTTCTGCTGTTGGGTGTTTTTGTGACGAACAAATCAATTTTTATTGGTCAGCAGGAAGGAGATCCTCGATCGCCTGCAGAAAATGCCCAAAACTCTGGAGCTCAAAAATTGACTGGTACTGGGGGGTCACAGAACCAACCGCGGGCGGTGCAAGCAGGGACTGGAACCAAGCAGCCACCATCCAGCGAGCAGGTTTGGGCTGAGGCGAAAACTTTCCTCAAGGATGGTTCGGCTTCTAGTTTTAATAAAGCAGTGGCTAAGGCTCGAACGATTCCGGCTAGCGATCCGCTCTACCCGCAGGCTCAGCAGGATATTGAGCGCTGGAGTTTAACGATTTTGGATATAGCTAACGGGCGGGCTGCTCGGGGCGACTTCCAGGGGGCGATCGGGGCTGCTAAATTGATGCCGGATGTCAATCAGCCTGTTTACAATCAGTCGAAACAGGCGATCGCTCAGTGGGAGGAGCTATCCAAAGACCAGGATGTAAATGCTGCTTTGCTATCGGCTGCTAAGGGTCAAATTAAGCGGGGGGTTGCCTCTTCTTACAGTAAAGGCATCCAGCAAGCTAATAAAATTGAACCCGGTCAGCCGAAGTATGAAGAAGCTCAACAGTTAATTGGAGAGTGGAGCGAAAGTATTCTCAAAATTGCTAAGTTGCGCGGCTCTCAAGGAAAGCTGAAAGAGGCAGTTGAAGCTGCTTCGCTGGTGCCGTCGGGTACTAAGAGTTATCAGCCGGCTCAGAAGGATATCGCCAATTGGAAAACTAAGCTCCAACGCCAGCAGAAAAAAGGTTGATTTAGTGGATAATTTCTCGGTTTCCCACCGGGAAATTATCTTAGCGACTGACCACCATCTGTCGTTGGCTCGATCGATACCTCTTGATACTGCAAAAAGAGACCTACATATCGATAATTTAAAACCAATAATTTTATTCACCATTTCCCCTCCCCAGCTTCGGTGCGAGGGGATTTTATATGCTGCCTGGTCGGTTTGTTTTTGTAGAGTGAAATATCTCGTATGGGCTGGTTAATTGGGGTTGCATAATAGTGGGATGATTTGGATTTTTTTTGTGATGGGCCCATGAGACTGAAGGCGTGTATTTTCCAAGCAGGCGGGACGCCTAACCCTACTCACCACAATAATCCTCAAATTGTGCAACGCCGATTAATTAATATCTTTAATTAACGTCCAGAATTCCCTAAACCGGCGCCTACACCGTCAAAAGCGATTTTTTTAACAATAAAGATGGCTGTAGATACAGCCATTTCCAGGTTTATGGAGTACGGTTGCAAGGGTTTGTAAACCATTTTGGTAAGTGCTTGGAATTAAGGTGTACTCTATTTGCCTGGAATCTGCTGTATATATTTTTACTGCTGAATCAATCCTAAATGAGTTAATTTTAATGAATAATTAAAACGGTTGATTTTTATATTTTATCAGGTAGGGTTGTCAGCTAAATTTATGGTTCATTTTAACTTAAGTGGCAAGCAAATTGGGATATATCTAATTGCTATCTAAGGCAAAGGACTAAGGCAAAATCGCCTTAAAATTGGGTATGCAGAGTTGATTTTTTTTATTCCTCTTTGTGGACTATGAGGAGCGATCGACGGATGGAAGACTGCTTAAACTTGTGCTGTTTTAAAATTATTAGCAGTGACAGATAAGTTATGAATTATACAAAATGAGCCGTTACTGGCAATTCTGGCGCACGAGCGATCGCCCCCAATGAATTCAGGAAACAGATTCACCGCCACACGGCACAAAATATTTGGATTCGCAAGCTGCGAGTCTTCGTTGGCCCGGAGATCACAAAGCCGCCTTAATTAACACAAATAAGGGCTTTGCAAGAAAATCCAAAAAATATTTCCTTGAGAAACAAGAATAAAAACTTGCTTGCTTATTGTAGCCCTGGTAACAACACGTATGCCTGAAGTTATAGTCCACAGCCAAGTCTACGCGACGATCTAAATCAATAGGGTGATGTGGCAGTGTCCGGGTGTTAAGAGGGGCGATCGAAGAGGAATGTTCCCCGAGCGATCGCTTCCCAATCGGGGAGTCTAAAACCTAGGAAGGGAAGGAGTTGGAGACAATGCTGAACTTTTTGAGTTCAGGAAAGTAGCGTTAGCACTAAACTCTGCCGTATTGTGGAAAGCGAGCCAAATTTGTAACAGTTCTTAACTATAAATAATTCTGCCAAAACTGCTAGCATAGTGACACTTTTGCTAGCAAAAACAGATAAAGTAAATAAAGTTGGCTAGCTCTAGACGCCGCGATCCCCATCCTGGGGATGTTGAATCAATTTGATTCATACCAAGTGGTTTTAGAGTTACAATCGGAAGCAAAGCATCGCTATTTAACTGAGTTCTTTACTTACTTTTACTTTCAGCTATGAACGTGGATTTTATCAAAGCCCAAGTCAGGTTGCTACAGGGTGCAAGTTCATCGGAGCGAGAAACCCTTATTAAAAACATCGGCGTCTGTGCTGGCGTGATCCGACCGGGAGAGTACGTGACTCCACAACGGAAGCACGCTATCACTCTCTGGCTGCAAACAAATGCGGTTCGCCTCCGGCTTCCCCAGCTTCCTCTGGACTTATCAGGCCAAAAGCCTTAACAGGGAAGTAATCAAGAGGTAGCGACAGAATCAAAGAAATTAGTCAATCTTACCTAAAAGTGCGTTTTTATTGAGCTGTACAGGATCAATGAAAGAGGATTAAGATTGAAAAAATGTTTGTAGGGAAAGTTGGGCTCGAAAACACGCCTGTGGACAAGAAGCGGCTGACCGCCTTGGTAGAAACAGGAAGTGAACGTCAAACCTGCTCTAAAAGTAGATTTGAGTAAGTTTCACAGAAAGGATTATTCTGCACAACTATAACCTGGGTTATTTGCTTTTAGATTTGAGATTCACGATTTAGCTCGTACTGGATAAATTTGCTATTTGTGGATCGCCTGAAAAATTATCCTATTCAATAGGTATAACTAATTACAGGGGCAGTCATTGAACTGCCCTTACTTTTGACTCCCGATGCGAAACTGCTGCAAGTTAGAATAAACGCATCTACTTGTAGATAGAGTTTAGCTGAACTCTCATGTAAGCTGCTGCGGCTCTATAGTATCTGCTATGTTCGAGAGAAGGGGAGAGGGGGAGAGGATTTGACGAGCTTTAATAGGGAATTAATATCATCCAACAGAACGAGTGATAGCAATCCTTACAAGAGTCGTACCAAGATGTAGGGGATAGTGGCTTTCTTTGCCACCCTGGCCTCATGGGGGCAACCACGGGGGGTTTGCCCCTACAAGAATTACACAAAGGATTTAGGATGGCTATATCACAATTCACTTGCTTTCTAATATATTTTTCCACAAAAATACTGTGAGCAAAAAACAAAAATTTCCTTATTTAGTTGGTTCCCGATGGACTTCACACCAAAAAACTTGGGGGTGGCGACACTTTCAAGTCGTCAACCGAAAAAACGAAGGTAAATGGGTATTTGCAGAAATGGTGGCGGCTTGCGATCCAAATGTGCGTTTTTGGCTGAACGCCGCACAGCTCAAAGACCGATCGCTCTGGCAAGCTGGATGGCAGTCTACGCAAGAATTAGAGGAACTAGAAACTGCCGATTAAAAGACAGGGCTATGGGGTAGAGTGAGGGGAACTTCCGCCGCCTGCTGCTATCGTTCCGATCCAAACCAATACGGAGTGAGACTTTGCAGGTTTTGAAAAATCTTTTACATGACTACAATTTCGGGAAACCCTTATGTGGCAGCGTTTTTGCTTAAGTAAGTCGGTTTAATGCGTTTTGTAGGGTAGTGTACTTTTTTCTCTACTAAGGCGATAAGTTAAATTGACTAAGGTCGATCGCCCCATATTTCCAGCGGCACAGGGCGCAACCTTCCCGCTACTTCAACACTCGGCCAATTCGGATCAAAAGTCAAATTTTCCAACGTTCCATCGCTGTGAATTAAAAACGTATCCTCAATTTTTGCTCCCGACAAACTCGGATTCCAAGCCACAGCCATATTTTCTGCCAAAATATCTGAAGTAGCCGGATTCGCCACAATTTCGCGCGCCAAATATCCGGTAGTTCCGCCTTGATGGTGTTCCGCAATTGCTTGAGGATATCCCTGATCTTCGTAAGCAGTTTTAAGCGTATCATAAACGGCATTCAGCGTTACTCCCGGTCGACACAAATTTAGCGCCGCTGCTTCAATTTCTCTGACTTTTCGGTGCAACTCTGAATGCTTTTCCCCAAGAAAATCGAAACAGACAAATCTGGTTAAATTTGCATACAAACCCCATCCCCTCGCGCAAAATACTAACATTGCTTGTCGTCCAATTTGTTCGGCGGTTGCTGTGGCGTGGCGGTACAGCGGCAAACGCCTTTCTCCAGCAACTAAGGTAAGTGCTGGATGCAAACCTCTCGCCCACAAAGCCTCTGCACCGGCTCCCGCTAGCTGATATTCTGTCCAGGTGGGTTTGGCGGCGGAAAGTACCTCTGTCATCGCTTCGCTGGCTAAACGCCCGACTCGCCGGTATCGCTCTAATTCGCTTGACATCATTGTCTGTTTGCGGGATTGTAAAGATGCGATTATGGGCATTTCTTGGGAAGTTGGCCGATCGCTCATCACGTTACCGCCACCAGTAATTTCTTTGACGAAAGCTTCGCGCTGTGCAATATCAGCCCAAGGATAGATGTGCATTTGAAAGTTGGCTGGCAATTCTTCATCTTGCAAGCGTTGAGCTTCGATTTCATCGGTGAGAACCCAAGCTGTTTCAGCGGTGATTAAAAGTTCTGCCACTCCGGTTTCTGCGGTTAGCAATACTGTATGGGAACCGCCCGCTGTGGCCCAGGCAAACCAATCAGTGCCGCGCAAGCGAAGGGCGATCGCTTTTGTTTCGGTTAAGGCTTTGCGGATGAATTCGAGTTTTAGATCGACTTCTTGATTTAATGAGTTTATCATTAGCTTTCTTGCATATAAATTGTATTTTTTGGGCGGGCGGGACGCCCACCCCACAATAATTGCATCAAACTTTACTTGAAAATTTAAATGGGTTTCAGCTTATATTGACAGATACTGCTTGCAATTCTTTAGCTTTTTCTTCTGGTAAAGCGTCGTTGGCAAACATTCCGGCGGCGAGTTCGGTTCCTGCGAGGTATTTTAGCCGATCGCTCGATCGATAGGGCGGATAAAATTGAGCGTGCAAATGCGCTTCTGGATGGGGTTTCCCGTCTGTGGGCCCTTGAAACCAAGCCATCAAATAAGGGAATGGGCGATGCCACAAACCGTCATATTTGAGGGTGACTGTTTTTAAGGCCTTAGCGAGTGATTGACGCTGTTTTTCCGTCAAATCGATAAATGTAGCAGCGGGGGCGATCGGGGCAATCCACACTTCGTAAGGGTAGCGAGCACAAGCGGGGACAAAGGCGATCGCCTCTTCGTCTAAATAAATAATTCGCTGGTTGTCGGAAATCTCTTTTTGAATCAAATCTTGCAGCAAACCGCTACCGTTTTTTTGATAGTAAACCGATTGACATTCTAACATTCGTGCCGGCACCGGTGGCACGAATGGATAAGCGTAAATTTGACCGTGGGGATGGTGCAAAGTTACTCCGACTTCGACACCGCGATTTTCAAATGGCAAGACGTATTCAATTTCGGGATTGCTGCCAATAACTGAAGTGCGATCGGCCCATACTTCTAACAGCAATTCCAAGTGAGATAACTCCAAAGAACCGAGGGAAGCCAGCGGATCTTGAGTGAAAACCACGACTTCGCAAATGCCTTTAGCTGGCAAAGTTTCGACAATACTTGCAGGTGCATTTTTTGCTTGCAAAGTCATCGAGGGAAAGCGGTTGTCAAACACGGCTACATCGTAATCTCCCGGCGGCAATTCTGTCGGAAACTTAGGGTTAATTGTAGCTGCCAGCGGGTTGTATTCCGGCGGCGGCATGAAAGTTCTTCCCTGACGGTGGCTGGCGTATGCTACCCATTCCCCCCGCAAAGGATGCCAGCGAAAGTGCGGGTTTGCCTCTACAGGTTCATTGCTGGGACTTACGGCCGCGATACCTTTTGGGATTGGGTAGCGGCTGTACAGTGTGAGTGGGCGGCCGTCTGGTTTTAGCAATGTTTGGGCGTACATTTTTTGTAGGGGCGGGCGATCGCGTTTAATATATGTTAGGAGTATAACTTCGTGCTTTGAGAATCCGCCCCTACCTAAAGTCGCAAATTAGGTTAATGAGGGCTAAAGTCCTGACTCCGATCGCACTTCCCAATTACCCAGTATATTTATCGATCGACAATTCGATCAAGCTTTTCCTTAACCAACAAGTCTAACAACGAGCGCAACACAAACAAGCCACCGAATCCCGAAACTACAAAAGCTGCGATCGCCCCCGTTTGATATCCGCCCACTAGCAGCACTGCACCCGACAAAAACACAAAACCAGTCAAACAAGCGAAAATTAGAGTTTTCAGGGCTAAATTAATGCGTTTCAAGGCTCTTTCGCTCTCTAGATTTCGCACTCTAATTTGCAGTTCGCCCTCTTCAATTCGCTGCTCCAAACGCTTGAGAAAAACTTGCGATTTGCTCGGCTGCCGTAACTTATATGTAATAAAACTTCGCGCTTGCCTTGCCAATTCTCCGATCGCATTTCCCCGCCCCTTGCTCACCGCAATACTCTTGACAAAAGGCTGAGCGGATGCTAGGAAATTGTAGTCAGGGTCGAGAGTTCTAGCAATGCCGTCGAGAGTCGTTACCGACTTGACAATAAACATCATTTCTGCAGGCAAGCGAAACGGTTGCTGCTCGAACATGATGTAAAGTTCGTTCTTAATTTCATTAAAAGCTTGAAAGTCGATCGGCTTATCAATAAACTTATCCAACAGAAAAGCAATCAGCCGACGTACCGGCATCATATCCGGCATCGGTTCAACCAAGCCGATCGAAATTAAAGTATTGAGTACCTCATCAGTATCCTTTCTCATCACAGCAAAAAAAGTCTTGACCATTTGGTCTTTAGCCAGAGACTTCACCTCAGCCATCATCCCAAAATCGTAAAAAATCAAGCTACCATCTTCTGTCACCGCCAAATTTCCCGGATGCGGGTCAGCTTGAAAAAAACCGTCAATTAACAACTGTTTCAAATAACAGCAAATTCCGAGTTGATTGAGCTTCACAATATCGACTCCAATCGCCTCTAAACTAATGCGATCGTCCACCTTAATCCCTGGTGCATATTCTAGAGTTAGCACTTTTTTAGTAGTGTATTGCCAGTAGACTTTCGGGACAATAATCTGAGGATATTCTCGAAAATTATGGCTAAAGCGATCGGAATTTTTACCTTCTTGCACGTAGTCAATTTCTTGATATAAAATCTTAAAAAACTCGTGATAAATAGATTCCAGGTCATATTTGCGCGTCCCAGGCAAATAGCGATCGCAAAAACGCATCACTTGGCGCACCGCCTTCACATCCAAATCAAATAAACTTTCCAAACCCGGACGCTGCACCTTTACAATCACATCTTCCCCGGTGTGCAGCCTTGCTTTGTGCACCTGTCCCAGACTCGCAGCAGCAATTGGCGACGGGTCAAAATCGCGGTACAAAGCATAAATATCCTTGCCTAACTCTGATTCTACAAGAGCGATCGCCTCTTCGGAACTAAACTGAGGAACCCGATCCTGCAACTGTTCGAGTTCCTTCACATACTCAAGCGGCAGCAAATCCGCCCGAGTCGAGAGAGACTGCCCGATTTTAATAAAAGTCGGGCCTAAATTCAGCAAAGTATTGACCAACCAATGAGCGCGAATTCTTCTAGTATGAGGCGAATTTTTTTGCAGCAGTGAGTCCCACCACAAAAAAAACATAAACTTTCCCGCCGCTGCAAAAATGTCTATTTGCCGTGCCAGTGGCGAATATTTAGAACGTTGCCAACGCAGGGTTTTAGGTGCAGCTTTTGTGAGCATAATATTGGCGATCGAATTCCATGCACCGTGACATTTTTTAGGGACAATCTAGGACGCAGAAACCCGCTTGTACTAAAAGACGGGTTGCAGGCCTTTGAAACAGTTAAAAAACTCAGTTTCTTGGGTCTATACTGCGTAATATCATCTCCGACTATACAATTATAATTAAGTTCCTAGTAAGTAATGCAAGTCCTGATTAATTCATAAATAGAGGACAGTCGTACTCACTACAAACACGCGCTAATTACAGGCCAATAACCCGACAGAATATAAGTCCTGGAGAAAATCAGCAATGGAGAATCGGCAATTTAGATCGGAAACCAGACAAACAAATCAACAATGAGGATGTGAGAGCGTTTGCCACATCCAAATCTCCCTATAAAGGCAAGTCTTAGTCTGTTCGCTGCCAATTCACAACTACTTTTCCACCAAACTATTATTCTAGATTAGAGAGTTCCGCTGGAAATTGCGGCAGAGTCAGAGTAAAAGATGTACGCCACAATTTGTCAGCTTCTGAACTTTCTGCCGGACAGCTAGATACATCAATAGTACCATTCAAGTGCTGCACTAAACACTTTACCAGAGCCAGACCCAAACCCGTACCGGCGATAGCTTGGTCAGTAATGCCAGTGCCACGGCGGAACTTGTCAAAGATGTGGGGCAAATCAGCAGCAGAAATGCCGGGCCCGAAATTAGAAATGCTCAGGACAATATAGCCGGCTGTCTCAGACGCCTCCAAAACTACCGCCGTTCCAGAAGCAGAGTATTTTCCAGCATTCGTCAGCAGTTCCAGCAGCACCCGATTGAGAATGTCCGGGTCGGTTTCCCAGCAAGGGGTCAACTTGGGCAAATCCACCTTCAGAGTCAATTGCTTATCCGCCCACTGTTTTTCAAAATCCCTAACTAAATCTTGAAATAAACGGTTGAGATCGATTTTGATTTGAGAAATCGGGACTTGCTGAGGCTCAAACTGCTTGAGGGCTAGCAAATCGTTAACCAGAGCAGTTTCCTTAGAACACTGCTGTTCTAGAATGTCGAGATACTTAGTTCGACTCGCTGACGGCTGTTCAGCTTGTTTGAGCATCAGAATCGCCAGCTTCATGATTGTTAAAGGGGTACGCAACTCGTGACTCAGAGTGCTGAGAAACTCGTCTTTAATCAGCTTCAATTTCCGCATTTGCTCTAGCTGATTGGCAGATTGTTCGTACAGTTTCCCCTGCACGTCGAGACTTTGCTGCAACTGAGTGGTTCTGTCTAAGACTAGGGTTTGCAATTCCTTAAGCGTCTGGGTTTGGAGAATCATCTTGCTCGCTTGAGCGCTGACTGATTCGAGAACTTCTAATTCTTCCGGGCTCCAAGTGCGCGGCTTCGAGTGCTGCAAAACCAAGAAACCCAAAACTGTTTCCTGGCAGCTACCGCCAGTGAGGGGAACCAACAGCAAGCCGCGAATGCCTTGGAGTTTCAAAATTTCTGTGGCTGCTTCTTGTTCTTTGCCGATTAATGCGCCTGCGTCAGCGAGGGCTAGGGGTTTGGGTGCGCTGTGGAATGCTTGGTGGCACAAATTAGATTCTGACAGCCAAAAAGCGGGAGAGTTATTTGGTTTTGAGTTGGCGATTTTGGATGGGGAATTAGCAGTTTTCTCCTTGTTTTTTGTTTTGGATGTTGAGCTTTTTTTTCCGGCAGCGCTTTGTGCTATTGGCTGTTTATTTGGATATTTTTTTACCACAGATTCGCAAACTAATTCGACTTTGGCTTTGGGCGTTTGATTGGGGGAGCGAGCTGTAAATAGAGGGTCTGTATATTTCAATAGCAAGATTTGACCTTTATCTACTTCCAGGGTATCAACGGTATCTTCAATAACTTGCTGCAATATTGGCTCAACTTCTGAAGTTGTCTGGCTCAATGCAGCAACTGACCTGAGTAGATTTTTGTATTTAGCTTGTCGCTGTAACTGTTCGTTTAAGGTGGCAATTTCTTGAGTTTTTTGAATGTGAGAAATCGCGATGCCGATCGCGTCTGATGCTGCTTCAAGACGCTGCCGATCGGCTACCGACCACTCGTGAGGTTGCGACTTACCAACAATCATCATGCCATTTACAGCCCCTCCAAATCGCGCAGGCCCTGCCAAAATTGCCCGAAAAGGCAGCGCAGTCACAGGGGAATTGGGCGATGAAGTTGCCGGAATATCAAGATAGTCGGATATCGCCACTATCTCGCCGTCTGCTAGGACGTTTGCCCAAGCGGGGTGTTCGAGTGATATGCTAGGCGGTTTTAATCTTGTGGTTTGGGGGTGTTCCGGTGTTTCAGTGGAATCCGCAACACCGGCAACATAGGGGAAATCGCTGCTATTTTGCCAGTAAGCATTCGGATGTACTACTTTCTGGTCAACCACAGCAGTAACAAAACAGAAATCTGCCCCCCATGCAACCCCCAAAGTATTGGCTATTTGCAGCAGGAGTTCTCGATCAAAGCTGGTGGCGAGAATTTGGCAAATTTGTCGCCCGATAAGGGCAGGATCGACCTGGAACTGCATAAGACGATCCAGAAATTTTGGGACTGATACTGGTTCTGCGATTTGCGGTAAATGCAAAGTGCAAGATTCTGACGGCGATCGGTCGATCAAAGTAAAGTCTTGATTTCCCTGGCGATCGATCATGGCAACCAAGCTTTTATTCTAAGATGTTTGAGCCGGCTCCCGCTGCCAATCTAGAACCTTTCCATAACTGTCGGCTTGACCGTTATGAGCCTGCTTTCTGTGTTTGTGCAGCCGGTCGGCGGGTCACTCGATATGTAAAAATATACCCAGATCTGACCGAGTTCTATTTTCTTGTTTTCTACCCTTCGATCTGTACGAGATGAACTTTACCATCCTTTACCGGATGATTATCAATCCCATTCCCGCTAATTTTGACGGTTATTAGTATGAAGCTTTTCTAGAGACCGCTTAGTGACACCTCTCTCCTCACCCTGTGATGTTTCCTATTTAAGTTTGTGATCTTAACAAATTTTTATTTTGATACAAATGGACCGATCAAGTAACGCCGATCGCAAAAATTCAAAATCCCAAAATTATCACTCATAACATAGCTAAGAGTTTTCTAGTTTTGACTCAAAAACTCATTTTTCACAACACCTAGAGGCGCACAGCGAAGTCTAGGGTTAAATTTATCGCAATTACCTGCTTACTTATTTTGTGCTTCCTGTTGGGCTTTATCGCTATTTTGGCGGTAAAGTGCCGTCCGGTTCTGAGCCGTTGTGTAGCGGGGATGCTTGGAAGGCACGGCTGCCATCAAATCGGACGCTTGCTGCCACTTAGCAGCTACGACTAACCAATCCTCGCGAGATTGAGCAGTTTTGCCCTCGGTGGCTGCTTGTTCGGCTACTCGCACTGCTTGGGCAAAAGAGTCAACAGCAGAATTAACAGTCTCCTTAGAAATTTTCAAAGCAGGTTTTGCCTCCGAGGGAGGGGCACTGGCAACTGCTTGGGTGCTGGCTTGTGTGCTGTTTGGCACTTGGGAATTAAGTCCTTTGTAGATGGCGGCCGCTGCCCCGAGCAACAGCACGGTCAAACTGATGCCGCCGACGATACCGCGCTCAAATTGCCGCGGTTGCTGCATCGATCGAGGTATAGCCATTCTCGGCAAAGCCCGCTTGCCTGCCACAGTTTGTCGTTCGTGATGGTTGCTCATAGCTAAACGCTTGAACAAATTCGGCTTTCTGAGTTTAATTTCTTGAGACCACAACAGTTGATTATCCGGATCGCGGCTAATTTCTTCCAGCCACAGCAGTTGGTGCTCCCGGACAAGCCGGCTGTTGATGTTGACTCGGCGAATATTGTGGGGCGAAATGCGTTCCAAAATTTCTCGGACTCGATCGACCAAACTAGACTCTTCGAGCAGTTGGGGCGTTGCAGCTTCGCACAGCAGTTGCAGCACGCCGTCTGCAAACACGGCTCGGGCCCTCACCCCTACCTGTGCCAGTTCGTCATTAAGGATTTGAATAATCGATGCAACCGAGCCCTCGCGAGCTTGTCGAGCAATGTCATCTATTGGATTTGCCATAAAACTATCTTGACGCTTAGCAATTGTTAATTGTTAACCCAAAGTCTCGGATCTAATTTTTACTCATCAGAAAATTGGGTAGAAACCTCGTCCTTTTAGGACGGCTTTATCTTACAATATAATTGGTCAACGACCCACCCGAGACGATGGATCAAACAGCCTATACGAGCGAAGTTCAGCCCGAGGTGCTGGCGGCGAAGCAAAATCGGTAGACCGGGAAAAGAGGATAGGGCAATGGTAAACATCCCTAGAATCAAAACGAAGAAGAATTCCGTTTGGTATTCGACACGTAAAAACCGCAGGGCTTGCGGGGTTAGTCTGTGGAGCGAACATAAGACCAAATCTCTTTTAGGGTGGAGGCAGTTGCGAAGAAGCAGAAATTCAAATCGTGAGGTTTGGGAATCCCCGTCCGCGACGGTCGGGGTGGATGTCAAACAGGTTATCACTGACACTGCCAGGTTAAAATAAACAGATGCAAATCTTGCATACTGATCCACTTAAAATTATCACCACAGCATCGAGCGAGGCTAACAGGAAATAAACTATGGGTAAAGTAATTAGCGGTCAAATTTTTGTTGTAGACGACAACATCGATACTGATCAAATTATCCCTGCCGAATACCTGACCCTGGTTCCCTCGAAGCCGGATGAGTACGAGAAACTAGGCAGTTACGCGATGATTGGGTTGCCCGATCGCTACGGTAAGTTTATCGAATCCGGTGAACAGAAAACCCGGTATCCGATTATCATAGCGGGCGAAAATTTTGGCTGCGGTTCTTCGCGGGAGCACGCTCCGATCGCTCTGGGAGCCGCTGGCGTTACAGCGGTGGTAGCTTTGTCTTACGCACGCATTTTCTTTCGCAATTGCTCGGCTACTGGCGAATTGTACCCGATCGAATCAGTTGAGCGGCTCTGCGACTTGTTTGTAACCGGCCAAGAAGTGACGATCGACTTTACAGCAGAGGTAATTGTCAACCACACTCTCGATCGAACTTTCTCACTCAAACCTTTAGGAGAAGTAGGCCCCGTAATAGATGCCGGAGGGCTGTTTGACTACGCGCGCCAAACGGGAATGATTGCGGCTCGCTCTTAACTGTTAAACCCCCTGCAATGTAGGGTGCGCGGCTCTGCCGTCCACCTTACGAGTATCTCTTTGCTCAAACCGCTCCCATCTAGGGTGCGTGGAAATTTTCTCAAATCGAGTCAATAAAATTCAATAAAATACGCTGGTGAGCAATCCCAAAAGGTCGCACATCTCCTGACTGCTCAGAAAAGCATTTTCCCGCCCGAATCTGCTCCGGTGTCAACAACTTCATATCCCAACCCTCAAGCAAAACTAAATCCTTGACATCCGCACTAAGTTGTGCATAAAAAACGTGGCGAACCACATCTTTTTCGACATCGCAACAGAAAAAAGAAACACTTGCAGGAGCATAACTAATTTCCTCTGATAATTCCCGCAATACAGCAACTTCCGGCGTTTCTCCCGGTTCCAAGTGTCCGCCAAACAAAGCCCATTGTCCGGGATACCTGATATGAGGAATATCGTCTCGCAACTGACAGAGAAACTTGCCGTCTTGGTACAAAATCGCGATCGCAACGTGAATTTTAGTCATTAGTTATTAGTCATTAGTCAGTAGTTATTAGTCATTAGTTATTTTACAGGAATACACGGATTAATTATCGAGTATTCCTCAGATATTAAATAAATAAGGAAGAGGGAACAAAGAGCAAATAACAAATAACAAATAACAAATAACCAATGCCTATTTCCTCTTGTCTGAACTGGGAGAGCGCTTTAATTGTTCCATTTCCTCAACATAAACTTCACCTAAATCTTTTCCGGCCAATTCCTTCAGAGTAATACTCTTGTAGCGGACTTCTCCCTTCAGCAACACTTCATCGCCAAGCTGGGGCAACTCTTGCTTGGTTAAAATCCAAATACTGCCAGTACCATCCTCAAGTTGATAAGCGGCATTCCCGACAAACGGAGCGCGATTTTCCACCTTTCCCCGGAGATAAACTTCAGCATCCACTTGCCGCTTTTGTTGAACGTCGCCAATGCTAGCCACATTAAAACCAAGATTAAGTTGAGACAGAGGTAAATTGCCACAACTGAAAAAACCGCTGGCGAGGATTAGCGATAAAGAGCCGGTGCAGAATCTTTGAACCCAAACTTGCTTAATTGCAGTAGTCATTGGTCAACTGATTTGAGATGTGAGATACGACTTACTTTAACAGAATCCCCAGAATCGATCGCAAGTAAGAAATTTCTCTAGTGTAGTCCTTGGCAGGGATTAAGCTAAAATCTAAAGTCGTCAGCCCCTAACCCAGAGTCTACAATGGATGCCAAAACTGCTCAAATACTAGATGGCAAAGCTTTAGCGACAAAGATTCAAAGCGAGCTGAGCGATCGAGTCCGCGCCCTACAACACCAAAAAGGTCGTCCTCCGGGACTTGCGGTGCTGATGGTGGGTGATAACCCAGCTAGCGCAGCCTATGTTCGCAATAAAGAGCGAGCCTGCGCTAAAGTTGGCATAGCTTCCTTCGGCCAGCATTACCCCGCAAACGCTACTCAAGCCGAACTAGAACTTGCAATTCGTGCACTCAACGAGGACGATCGAGTAGATGGCATTTTAGTTCAATTACCGCTACCAGAACACTTAGACGCAATTTCGCTGCTGTACCAAATTGCCCCCGACAAAGATGCTGACGGACTTCACCCTGTAAATTTAGGCCGTCTCGTGCGCGGGGAGCAAGGTTTGCGGAGTTGTACTCCCGCCGGAGTGATGCGGTTATTGCAAGAATACCAGATTGATTTAAAAGGAAAAAACGCCGTTGTTTTGGGCCGCAGTATTTTGGTAGGTAAACCGATGGCGCTGATGCTATTAGAAGCCGACTGCACTGTTACTGTAGCTCATTCGCGATCGCAAAACTTAGAATCGATTACCAATCAAGCCGATATTTTAATAGCCGCAGTCGGCCGCACAGAAATGATTACAGCTAATATGGTCAAACCTGGATCGGTAGTAATTGATGTCGGTATTAACCGCGTCGTCAATCCAGACGGTACGAGTCGTTTGGCCGGAGATGTGGATTTTGATGCTGTTAAAACAGTAGCCGAATTTATCACGCCGGTGCCGGGAGGCATCGGGCCGATGACTGTTGCTATGCTTTTGGAAAATACCGTTTCGAGTTATATTGAACACGGTGCTAATTGAATTATGACCCACTTGTGAGCCAGTATTGGCTCAATTAGTAGGGTTAGTAATCTACCAACCGACAAAGATTTTAGCTATGGCTTTAAAACCCGATCCATCAGGGATAGTGCGCTTAATTGGCGACAACACCTCGGAATTGATTCAACTTTTTCCTGGAGATCTAACAAACTTCTCTTTAGGAGCTTGGGCGCTCGATGGCGATGATACAGTAAATGGCTCAGGGGCTAGCGAGTTAATCCTGGGAAATGAAGGGGAAGATATTCTCAGACGTTTTGCAGGCAACGATTCTGTATTTGGGGGAAAAGGAAAAGATGCCTTGTTTGGACAGGAGGGGAATAACTCTCTCAGTGGTGGTCTAGATGCTGATTGGCTTATTGGAGACGCTGGCGATGATATTTTATTTGGGGGGAGAGGCAATGATTTGTTATCCGGCACAGATGGGAATAACACTCTGGTTGGCGGCTTGGGGAGAGACTTCTTAGAGTGTGGCTTTGGCAATAATTTATGCGTTCTGGGAATAGATTCTGGCACTACAGACATCAATTCTAGTGATATAATAGAAAGTTTTGATCCTGATTTAGATCGCATTGGATTAGCGAGTGACTTAACGGTCAATGATATAGTGTTGGAGCCGGTACAGAATGTGGCATTAACATATAGGTTCGATGGGCCGCAAGCTATACTACAAGATGTGGCCGACGAATTTAGCGGATCTGCTTCAGGAACTCAACTCAGAGGCGGAATTAGCGGAGTTTATTCAGGAACTCTCATCAGAGTCAGGAATTCTAACGGGATTTTAGGTTTTGTAGAGGATGTAACCCCTAATGAACTTCAAAGCAGGATTGTTTCCGTTCAGGGTTTCTAAATTCAGGACAATCACTGCTGGACTGACCAACTTACAGCGTATTCCAGATTTATGAAGTACACCCCAGAAACCGGGTTTCTTTACAGTTCTCACATCATTACTAATTCGGTTCAAGAAACCCGGTTTCTCTGTCATACATCTACATGGAATCTGCTGTATGATACAGCATATAGCAGTTCTCAATCTTGGTGAGGTATACCCTATGCCCTATGCCCTATGCCCTATGCCCTATGCCCTATGCCCTATGCCCGCTTATCAAGCGTGCACCTCATGTTACTGAGAAAGGCTATATTCCATGAATATAGGGTATCGGCTCAATAAATAGGGGGAGCAATTATTCTAGTTGCCAAGACAAGCCCAAGGGATGAAGAGAAGATTTTTCGGGAATAATAGTGGAGAGAGAGGGAATGATTCCAAGTTGAGAAATTCAACCTGAAATCCAATTTTTTATAAATTCCGCAAGTTATTGGGCTGCTTATGCTGTAACCATTTCGGGTTTGATATCAGGTGATGCTGGCTCAAAATACAACACCATGATTTGCTCTGGATGCAGCCCGACAGATTCATAAGTGCGTCCGTTGCGATCGCTAAATTCAACCTCAAACGCTGCACCATCAGCCAACGGTTCAACCACAGTCCCTACTTGTCCGCGCCACAGATTGTATTCAGGAATATCAACTGTCAATGCAACGATATCTAGTAATTTAATTGTATTATTTGCCACTCTTATTACCTCCAGACATTACAGAGGATAGCAGGTTGTTAATCTCCGATATAAGAGAGTTAAGTAAGGTAAGCTGATAAAAATATATCAGGATCGTACTGTGGACTAAAGTAGTATTCTATAGCTTTCTGTCTTGTTTCGGCATCTTTGATTTCACAATATTTTAGGTTGTGTTTTTGACATAATTCTTTGGCCGAACCCACACATTCTATAGATGCTGCTATTCCAATCTGGACTTTGCTTTTTTCGGGAAGCCCCTCAACAATTTGAGGATATCTTAGGAGAATACTACATGATGCAGCTAAAATAGGATCGAATTCCAGAAATATATCATCTAAAAAAAGTAATTCACTCCAATCATCACCTAATTCATTTTGTAATATTAAATATTTTTCTTTTTGTTGCTCAAATATTTGGTTATATAAAGCATTGACTTGAAAGTATTCTTGTTCTGCAAGATTCAAGTTAAAATGTCGCTTATTTTTGTCATAGTATTTTCTTATGATTGCACTAAGCGCCCGCTGGGTTTCATTTTCCACTGATTTAATCAGATTGTTAGCAGGAGAATAACCTATCCAAGCTATAGTCTCTTCTGGTAAAATGTAATAGCTCAATTCTACCATTTCTTTTAGAGAATCTCTTGAGGTTTTTTGCATAATGAAATAAAACTTGAACAGACGGCGATAAAGACCATCAAATAGAGTTGTTAATCTCAAGTCGCGTCTATTATTAAATCTGCTGAACAATAGATATATCCAATAATGCAATAGTCCTTCTATTGACGAACAACCTAAATTATCAGATAACGTAAAATTAACGCTTGTGATACTGCTATAATTGCTTGCGATACTGCTATAATTTAGTTTTATTAAAAAGTTGAGTACATTTATGTAATACCAGTAGTTCACGGATTTTAATTCCAACATAAGTATTTCCCTCATGAAAATATAGCGCTCGCCTTCAGACGAATTCACTAGCTTTTCTACAAGAGCATCTGAAACATCGTTAATTTCTTTTTGAGTGTATGCTTGCTGAAAAAGAGTTTGGATAATTTCCAAAGGGTTAGCATTAGCAATCAAATTCTTCCAAAAAGCCTCGCTGCTTTCTCTCTCTTTCTTTGCATTCGACCTAAAATTATCCAAGACTTTAGGTCTTACTTTGTCAGTTATTTTTTCTACTTCTTTAACAAATTCTTCCAGTCTTTTGAGGCTAACTTCTGAAGATAAAACTTTTTCTATATTAGATAAAAGCTTGGCTTTTATATGGGGAATAAGTTGGGTCGCAGCCAGAATATGATCCAGTTCATAAAATTTATCTTTAATTTCAGTATGAGCTATGCTTAAAATCGGATTTATACTATTATTAATTTCATCCCTATCATAGACATTCAAGTACCAACCATTTGAAACAACAAAGTATTTGCAATTAATAGTGGGATGCAAAGAATAAAAATATGCTTGAGAAACATCTTGCTCTCTAATTTGGGGAGGATTAGTGGGATCTTTACACTTACCTTTTTTCGCATCAATTAGCCAGAAGTATTCTTTTCTGATACTACAAATATAATCAAGCCTAACTTGTGTCGATCCAACCTGAAGAAACAGATCATCTAGCTTAAAACTGTCTTCTCTAGAAACTGAATAATCTAAATCTTTCCTATACCCAAGCAATCTTAGTATCGGCATTAAATATTCTTCGCGAACATCGGCTTCACTATAAGTTGAAAACTCAAGCGTTGATAGCTTTTCTAATTCTTGTAATTCTGTGTCAGTCAGTGGAGGTCTGTATTTTTTCATTGTATTTGCTGAGTCTTTTGCTAACCTTGGTTACTTCGTTGGTTAAGTGAAGCCTTCCCAAAAAAACTGTAAAGGGCAGGTAGGATGCCTGCCCCACAAGAGTTATTGAAGGTGTATAGTAGGGTTTTTCCCCCTGACGTACCCTACTTTACGTGACAGGGACTTTAGTCCTATATATTTTGAGCTAAAAACTCAAAACTCCCTTAATAAGCGTCTTGCAATTCGTAGAAATCAGGGGAAATGTAATCTTTCCGCAGTGGCCAGCCTACCCAATCTTCGTTCATCAAAATCCGTTTCAGATTCGGATGTCCTTCGTAGACGATGCCGTACATATCGTAGGATTCCCGCTCTTGAAAGTCGGCTGCTTTCCAAATCCAGTAGACTGATGGCACTCTGGGATCTTCGCGGGGAATGAATACTTTGACGCGGACTTCTTCGGGATGGGAAGCATTGTCTGTCAGCTTAGCTAAGTGGTAGACGCTGACTAAATCTTCTCCTGGGCCTTGGTCGTAGGCGCACTGGCACTGCATATAATTAAACCCGTAGGCATACAGTGCTGTTGACATCGGAATTAGGAATTCTCGATCGACCTTTAATATCTCCACGCCCAAATTATCGGCCGCTAAAGCTTCGTGTTCAAAGCCATTTTGAGTCAACCACTGGGAAACCTTCCCGGCTTCAACAATTGCAGATTCTTGCTCAGCCACGGTTTACCTCCTGTTTTTGTCCTGCAAGCAAAGCCGGTGGTACTGGCATTCCCATTGCTTCGGTCAATTCTTTCGGAGGCGCCATCCGGCCGGGAACTGACAAATATTTGCCATCCAAGATGTCGTCTACTACTTTCATCTTGTGGGGTCTGGTGTAGTAGCGGTGGGTGGGGAGCAAGTTGCCGCGTTCTTGCATCGAATCGTTGGCGATTTTTTTCCGCAGTTTGATAATTGCGTCAATAATCGCTTCTGGGCGGGGGGGACAGCCTGGTATGTACACGTCTACGGGGATCAGTTTGTCAACGCCTCTGACTGCTGTGGGGGAGTCTACGCTGAACATTCCGCCGGTGATCGTGCAGGCGCCCATCGCGATCACGTATTTGGGTTCGGGCATTTGTTCGTACAGCCGCACCAAGATGGGGGCGTACTTCATGGTGATGGTGCCGGCAGTGATGAGCAAGTCGGCTTGTCGGGGGCTCGATCGCGGTACTAAGCCGAATCTGTCGAAGTCGAAGCGCGATCCGATCAAAGCTGCAAATTCGATGAAGCAGCAAGCGGTACCGTAAAGCAGCGGCCACAGGCTCGAAAGTCTCGCCCAATTGTAGAGGTCATCAACCGTAGTTAGGATGACATTCTCTGATAATTCGGATGTGACTTCAGGGCGAATAGCGGGGTTGACAATTAGAGGTTTTTGTGATTTGTCAGAACTTAAGACCATTCCAAGGCTCCTTTGCGCCATGCATAGACAAGAGCAATAACGAGGATCGTGATAAAAAACAAGGCTTCGATGAAAGCCAACAGTCCTAGCTGGTTGAAAGCAACCGCCCAAGGATAGAGGAAGACGGTCTCTACGTCGAAGATGACGAAGACTAGGGCGAACATATAATATCGGATGTTGAACTGAATCCAGGCTCCGCCGATCGGCTCGACGCCAGATTCGTAGGTAGTGCGTCGGTCGTAGGGACGACTTTTCGGGCGCAGTACCTTAGACGCCGTGAGGGCGAGGATAGGGACTAGGCTGGAAATTAACAGGAAGCCTAAGAAATACTCGTAGCCGCTGAGTGCAAACACGGTGAATAATTACTGCCTAGGTGAAAGGGTTCTGTAACTTGTCTTTACATTATATAGATTGTGGGTAGCTAAAATTACGAGTTGGTTGAGATTAATCGTCCATCTTCTGCAATAATTTTTAATGTATATTTTAAGATTAGCTTACCTACTCTTTTGGAGCTGTCAACGACCCCCGACGGCAAGTCGCGGGCTTCTGGCATAAAAACTGAAGCCCCAAGTTGACCAGCCTCAGTCCCCTTTCGGGGCTACGTTATCGGCAAGAGTTCAAGTTCACACCAAGGAATCCGTAGCTAGTTCCTTGCTCTGTAACCTAGGGATTAAACATCTGTAAGGGGTTAAGGAAGTGTCTCTGGGAAAGTACCGACCGATAACATTAGCGAAGCTAACATTACTGGAGTAGCAAGGCGCTTCCCGGCATACAGGGAAATGGATAAGCACTACTCCTCTACTTATCCAACCCCTTTCGGGGACTCTGAATTTATTCAGCGTCCTGTTTCATACGTGACCCTCAAGGTACGCGGTTTCCACACTCCTAGAGATTTTATGAGCGATCGAGCCACTGAGACCAAAACCCTCGATCGGCACGAGTGCCGCGCCTGCGGCTACGTCTATGAGCCGAAAAAGGGAAATCCTAAAATTGACATTGCCCCGGGCACGGCTTTTGAAGATTTGCCCCCAACTTGGGTCTGTCCCGTTTGCGGGGCGCGCAAATCGGTGTTTCAAAATCTCGGTCAGATGGAAGGGGTATCGGGATTTAAGGCAAATCAGCGCTACGGTGTCGGTGTCAACGGCATGACCGAAGGTCAGAAAAGTTTGCTGATTTTTGGCGGCTTGGTCGTTGGTTTCTTGTTGTTACTTAGTATGTATGGTTTGCAGTAAAACGATTGTGAGATTTTGGCAACGATTTGTAATGTTATTGGCCGCTGCGCTCATCTGTACGAGTTGCAGCACCATCGGTTCTGTGAGTTACAACCCCTGGCAAGTGATTTCCTTGCCTACGGAAGCTAATTTGCAGGATATTGCCTTTACGGGCAATCCTCAGCACGGCTGGGTTGTGGGTTCTGAGGCGACTCTGCTCGAAACCCTTGACGGTGGCACTAGCTGGAAGTCTGTAGCACTGGATATCGACGATTCGAGGTCGCGTTTTGCGTCGGTGAGTTTTTCGGGTTCAGAAGGCTGGATTGTCGGCCAGCCTTCTGTTTTGCTCCACACGAACGACGAGGGTAAGTCTTGGACGCGGATTGCTTTGAGCTCTCAGTTGCCCGGTTCTCCGAGTACGATCGCAGCTTTGGGCCCGAATTCCGCCGAGATGACGACCGATGTGGGGGCGATTTACCGGACTTCGGACGGTGGCAAAAATTGGAAAGCAGTCGTGCAGGATTCTTTTGGGGTAGTTCGCAATATCAACCGTTCTGAAGACGGCCAGTATGTTGCGGTTTCCTCAAAGGGCAATTTCTACTCGGTGTGGAAACCCGGACAAGAAGCTTGGGAACCTCACAACCGCAATAGTTCTCGCCGCCTGCAAAATATGGGCTTTACCAAGGATGGGCGTTTGTGGATGCTCGCCCGCGGCGGTCAAATTCAGTTTAGCGACCCGTCCAATCCAGAAGGTTGGGGAAAACCGTTTTTTCCCGATCGCAAGGCGAGTTGGGGTTTGCTGGACATGGCTTACCGGACTGATAATGAAGTTTGGGTAGCCGGCGGCGGCGGCAATTTGCTGTGCAGTTTGGACGGCGGGAAAACTTGGCTAAAAGACCGCGAAGTTGAAGATGTTCCCGCTAATTTTTACAGGATTGTCTTTATGGGCCCCGATCGCGGATTTGTGATCGGCGCGAGCGGTACTCTACTTAAATATCAAGGTTCAGCGCAAGCTGCTTGATAGTAGAATAGTAAGAGAGATTGTCTGTCAATTTGTTGTTGAAAGGAGGATTCTAAATGGCTGGTACAACTGGAGAACGTCCGTTTGGGGACATTATTACAAGTATCCGTTATTGGGTAATTCACAGCATCACCATTCCGGCTTTGTTTATTGCTGGATGGCTGTTTGTGCAAACGGGTTTGGCTTACGATGCTTTCGGAACTCCTCGCCCTAACCAGTATTTCACACCGCAGCGGGAAGAAGTGCCGATTATCTCGGATCGCTTTGAAGCTAAGAAACAAGTAGATCAGTTCATTGCCAAGTAATTTAACAAGGATTTGGAAAAATGACGAGCAGAACCCCAAATAATGAGCCAATTTCGTATCCGATTTTTACGGTGCGCTGGTTGGCAGTTCATACTTTAGGCGTCCCAACAATTTTCTTTTTGGGCGCGATCGCAGCAATGCAATTTATTCAACGATAGGAGTTTACAATGCCTGAGCGCGTTCCTAATCCCAACGAGCAGCCTGTTGAGTTAAACCGGACTTCTTTGTATTTGGGTTTGTTGCTGATTTTTGTTTTGGGTATTTTGTTTTCCAGTTATTTCTTTAATTAACTGGTGTCTGAGTTGGCTTTCGATAGTTCCATCGAATTTGTTTAGCTGTAAATTAGTGAGGTGATGGCTATGTTTAGTGAAAGTGGCAGAATTCCTTTGTGGCTGGTAGCTACAGTTGCAGGCCTCGGTGTTCTCACCATTGTGAGTCTTTTCTTCTACGGTGCTTATGCCGGTTTGGGTTCTTCGATGTAAGGAGAATCAAGCTGATTTTCGGCTGTTAACCCCCCTTGAAAAAGGGGGGTTTTAATTATTAGGCGAATTGTGTTGGTAAATTATATCAATTCCGGTTGCACTCCTCCGGAATTGTTGACTGTTGACTGTTGACTGTTGACTGTTGACTGTTGACGGGCGGGTCGAAAAACTGAATGGTTGAGTGTTAACTGTTGACTCGATTTTATGATTCCGATGCCACCGGAAACGATATTAGGGATAAATTTGCTCTAAAGTGTTGATTTTTGGGAAAGTTTATGATAATTTAATTCTCTCGTGATAGCGGGATTTTTTGTGGTTGGGTAGAGATTTGCTCAATAAACGGATTCCGGGCAGGTTCACCAATAACCTCCAAATCGATCGCCACTAGCCGACGCTCGCCTCAAGAGTATGAGCCGATCGTGAAATTAGCCAAAAGTTGCGAGTAGAATGGTGCAAGAGCCGATCGCTCGATCGTAGTGCACAGCGAAATATGACCCCACCGCCGCCGCCCCGCAAACCTCAAACCGTCTTGGGTGCGATTACCCAAGCAGTCCAGACTATTGCCAAGGTTAATTTTAACCAGCTAGCGCTGAAACCTAATGCCAAAGTACCCGAACTGTGGGTGCAGGATGCGGGTGCAGCTAAAGCTGAGGTTTATCCGCTGTTGGGCGATCGATATTTGTTAGGTCGATCGTCCAAATCTTCAGATATTGTAGTTCGCAATCCCGTTGTCAGTCACGTGCACTTATCCCTGTCGCGCGATACTCGGCGGCGGACTCCTTTTGTCATCAAAGATGAAGACTCCACAAACGGCATTTACAATGGCAAAAGGCGAGTTAAAAGTATGTCCCTGCGTCACGGAGACGTGTTCACTTTAGGGCCACCGGAACTAGCCGCCGCTGTCAGAATTCAGTACGTATATCCGCCGCCTTGGTATTTGCAACTTGTGCGTTACAGCTTTTACGGCGTCAGCGGAATCACCGCTTTGATTGCGGTGTTGGTAGGCATGGAATCGACCAAGTTTCAAGTGCGGCCTCTGCCAAGAAGTATCAATGGCCCGGTGATTGTTTACGCCCGCGATGGGCAAACTCCCCTGCGTCCTCCTCAGAATAACGCTCACTTAGAATTAAAGCAATTACAGGATTTTTCGCCTTATTTATCCAAGGCGGTACTTGCTTCGGAAGACAGCCGCTACAATTGGCATTTGGGAGTAGATCCGATCGGAGTTTTGCGCGCGCTTTTGACCAATGTTCGCGGGGGAGGAATTCGCGAAGGCGGCAGCACTGTGACGCAGCAATTAGCGAGGAGTTTGTTTCGAGATTATGTGGGAACTCAAGATTCGGCGGGACGCAAGTTACGGGAAGCTGTAGTTGCCCTGAAACTGGAGAATTATTACAGCAAAGATGAGCTGTTGCTGACTTATTTGAATCGCGTGTTTTTGGGAATTGACCTTTACGGTTTTGAGGATGCGTCTCGGTTTTATTTTGGCAAATCAGCGAAGGATTTAACTTTGTCAGAGGCGGCAACTTTGGCCGGCATTTTGCCTGCGCCAAACAGTTTTAATCCGATTCAAAATTATCAGTTGGCGGTACAGTATCGCGATCGAGTGATCGAACGGATGCGCGCAATGGGGACGATTTCTCAGGAAGAAGCCGATCGCGCGAGGCGATCGCGAATTGAGATTAATCCCAAAGCTCGCCAATATCTGCAAAGTACGATCGCTCCTTATTTCTACAGTTATGTATTTGACGAATTGGAGTTTTTGCTGGGGGAGCAGTTAGCCCGAGAAGGCAATTTTATTGTAGAAACAGGTTTGAATCCCGGCCTGCAAAAAGTGGCTGAAGCTTCCCTCAGAAATGCTGTTGAAAATGCCGGAGCCAGTGCTGGTTTTTCTCAAGGAGCCGTGGTTACTCTCAATAGTACAACCGGGGAAGTCTTAGCTTTAGTTGGGGGCGTAGATTATTTGAAAAGTCAGTTTAATCGGGCTACCCAAGCTTTGAGACAGCCCGGTTCTACATTTAAGATTTTCACCTATGCAGCCGCCCTGGAACGGGGAATCTCACCGGAGAAAACTTATTCTTGTGCCCCCCTTTCCTGGGGCGGACAAAGTTACAGCGGCTGCGAAAGAACCAGCGGTAGTACAGATATGTATCGGGGTTTAGCACAGTCGGAAAATGCAATTGCTTTGAGAATAGCACAACAAGATGTCGGTTTAGACAATGTAGTGCAAATGGCTAGGCGTTTGGGGATTACTTCTGAACTGCGTTCTAACCCAGGCTTAGTATTAGGTGAAAGTGAAGTTAATGTGTTGCAATTAACGGGTGCTTTCGGGGTTTTGGCCAATCGGGGCTTGGGCAATCGTCCCCACGTAATTAAGCGAATTATTGACAGCAGCGATTGCAAAGATCGAAATGATTTTAACAGTTGCCGGGTGATTTATGAGTATCAAAAAGATGGCATTGCCAATCGGCAGTTAGTTTCTGAAGCGGTAGCGGATACGATGACTGATATGCTGCAAGGTGTGGTGCGGGGAGGTACGGGCAGCAGTGCTGCTTTGGGGTTAGGAGAAGCTGGAAAAACAGGCACGACTAATGATAATAGAGATTTGTGGTTTGTCGGTTATATTCCGAGTCAGCAACTGGTGACAGGAGTTTGGTTGGGAAATGATGATAATTCTCCGACTGGGGGAGGTAGTGCCAATGCCGCTCAGTTGTGGGGGGAATATATGCGTCAGGTGGCGCGTTGAGTGGATGCGAGGATGGGACGAATTTTGATACGGCATTGAAATATCCAATTTAAATGCGGTACAGCTTGTCAACTCAATCTCCGAATCCTAAACCCAGAACCCATGAAAAACAGATGCTGCGATTGCTTTTCTAAGAGGCCGCGCCAGCTAACAATCCCCGCGAGCAATGACATTAATACGTTATTGATTTCCAGGCTGATTAAGGTTAACTGACGAGGATTTTTTCAGGGCTTGGGTTGTTCGTCTCCAAAGCGATCGCACTTCTACCAATTTTAAAACCCACATTCCGCAGATATTCGATCGGATTTAATTTCAAAAGAATTCAGAATTCTCAAAGCCTCAAATGATTGCAGAGCAATCATTTGAGGCTTTTTTAAGATATAATAATTGGTGCAAGTAGAGCAACCCTTAAAACCATGAAAAAGCCATCT
>NZ_JAUBRC010000063.1:0-34267 GCF_036701635.1 Microcoleus sp. N9_B4
TAATTAATCCGAAACATCTCAAAAACTGGTTTACTAATTGCTGCTACTGTACCTCATAACATCCGGAAGTGCTGTATAACGCCTCTGGAGACATCGACCTCTGTTTGAGTGAGGAAACTCCTTCAAGTAAGTCGGGTCGCAGAAAGAGGAAGCCCAAACAGTGATGTTTGGAATCACCGTGGCTTTAGCGGGCGTGAGGATGTCAATACAGATAAAATGACGTGGGGATCCAAAGATTAAAGATATAGCAGAGCTAAAGCTGAAATGAGGGCGCCGATCGATCGAACCTCACCCCTAACTCTGCGAAATAACCCAAAGGCGGTAGCATAGTTTGGGAAACGGCATCAACTGAAGATGAACTTAGCCTCAGCAACAGTCCTGCAACAGGGCAAATACAAAATTAACGCGACTTTAGGTATAGGAGGGTTCGGCATCACTTACCGAGCTATCCACACCCATTTAAACCAAACAGTCGTACTCAAAACCCTCAACGAAAGTCTGCGCCAACACCCAGAATCTGCCCAATTTCAGCAGCAGTTTATTGCCGAAGCCCAACGCCTGTCGCGGTGTCAGCATTCCAATATTGTCAGAGTCATCGACTTTTTTGAAGAAGCCGGACAGTCTTTTGTCGCAATGGACTACATTCCGGGGCAAACTCTTGCCCAAATAGTCGAAACCGATCAGCCGCTGCCAGAAGCCCAGGCCCTGCACTATATTCGGCAGATAGCCTCAGCCGTAAGTACAGTTCACCACAGCGGATTGCTGCACGGAGATATCAAGCCAGAAAATATTATCCGGCGAGCCGATTCTCACGTCGTAATGTTAATAGATTTCGGAATTGCCCGCGGCTTTACCGCCGGCACCCAACAAACCCACACTAACTTGCTCTCCCCCGGGTACGCGCCGATCGAACAATACCTCCATGACGGTAAATGTACACCGGCCACTGACATCTACGCGATCGCAGCCACCCTCTACTACTTACTCTCCGGCGTGGCGCCCGTAGCAGCACCCCTGCGCGATCGCATTCCCTTGACTGAGTTACGGCAATTTCAGCCCAACCTCAGCCCAGGAATCGAGCGAGCCATCCTTCAGGGACTCGAAATCGACCCCCACAACCGCCCTCAGACAGTGGAAAATTGGCTCACCATGCTGCAAGAAACAGAGCGAGTATCAGTAAAAAGAAAAGGCAAGCAAAGTCTAAAATTGCCCGCACCTCCCCCGCCACAGTTGACTTTTCTGGCGTTTGTGGTAACGGCTGCAATTGCAGGCTGGATGGGTTTTGACCTAGCATCGCAGTACAACAGTACCAGTCTCAGTAATCGGCCCAAAATTGAGTCCTTCCCATCTCTCGAAGATTTGCTCAAATCCCGCGATTTGTCAGGGCCGATGTTCGGGCAGCCGTCTGTCGAAAGCAGCCCTCTCTACCCGATCGAACTCAACAAGCGTCCCAAACCCCCCTTAGACACCAGCAACATTCCCGAACAGATCGACGAACCCTCAGAAACTAGCGCCGAACCTTCTGAGTCTCCAAGCCAGGAAACTCCCGCCCCAGAGCCCGAAGCGGAACCGGAGCCATCGCCGACGCCCGAATCTGCTGAGGAGCCTTCTGAGTCCCCCATTCCAGAGCCTCAAAGCGAAATCGAGCCAGAACCCCAACCAGAAGCCGCACCAGTACCGGAAGTTGCGCCCCTGCCACCAGAACCGCCCGCCGCACCCGCCCCGCCTGCCCCTGGGAGTGCTAGCGCTGAAACCCTGCCGCCGTCGGAATCCCCGTCGCCAGTAATAGCCTCGCCGATCGAGCGATCGCCTGAGCCTGCGATACCGAGCCGCAGTGGCAACAATTCAGATAGTTCGATCGCACCTGATTCACCACCCCCTGTGGCAGATCCCACGATGCCTTTTCCCGAACCTGCGACAAATTAGTATGGTTTTTGTTGGTTCAAAGTGCGGACAAATACTTCGTTTTATGAGTCAGCAAATATCCGCTCAGTAGTTGAGATAATAAGGCCCTACCTAGCCAACGACTATCTTCCAAAAACTTCGGTATAATCTGAAAATCCCAACAGTCGCCGTCTGAGTTTATCGAATATTTCCTATTCCCTCTCCAATCCAAATGCCCGCAAAAAAATGCAGGACTGTTTTCTATTTTGATTTAAATTATGTTAGAATATGTGCGCGGCGCTGAGGTGGTGTGATGTCGCGTATTAATACTGCCAAGCTGCAAACATTTTGGTACAAAGCAACCCCAACCTCGAATTTGAGCCAGTGTAAGCGACGCTTTTGGGCTACGCCGTGGCGCGTTAGACTGTTCTAAATCTCAACAATCCTATCCCCGACACTCGGGGTGGGAGAGTCAATTCCCCCAAACTTCCTTCCTTTGGGAGCAAGCATCATCGGGGACAAGCAAGTTATAATTTGTTGCGGAAGCGCACAGAGATTTTTTATGAGTAAACCCCCAGTTCATGCTTTTTTTGTAGGCAGAGCACTTGCCGAAGCACTGTACGAGCAATTAGAAAGCGCAGCAACCAACGCTTTCTCTGAACTCGGCAAATTTGACGCCGAACAAAGAGAACGCCTGCGACAGTTCACCGATCGAGTTGTGGAACGGGCAAATCGAGCTTCGGATGAGGCGATGCAGACCAGAACTGGCACTGCAAGCACCACCACCATTCAAGACATCCATCCTGCAGATTTGCAAGCGACTATTGACGATCTGCGCGCCGAAGTGGCTCTGGTGCGATCGGAATTGCAACGCTACCGCAGCAGTTTGCCGTAGCGATCGATTCGACCACAACTATTATTTACTACGTGAGCGCATTGCTTTGCGCTCCTGCGCTCCTACTTCCAATCAAAGCAACAACATAAAATAAGCAAGTTGGGAACCCAAGTGTCTGCTCTCCTTGATGACTCTGTTAATCGCCAGCGCTCCCCCAAGCACACTGGCGAAGCCGATGAGCCAAAAACTGCTAGTAAATCCTACAAAAGTAAAGCTTATCGCTGGAATCGCGAAAAATACTCCCGGAAGCGGCGCTTCTTCGACATTTGGGCCTTTGTCTTGCTCTGGCTGGCTTCCCTCTGGCTCGACAGCAAAAATTGGAGCTACTGGGGAGGCGTGACTGAAGACAAGAAAGTTGCCAGACGCCGCTTTCAAGCTATCTGGGTTCGAGAAACACTCTTGGATTTGGGGCCCACTTTCATTAAAGTTGGGCAGTTATTTTCCACCCGCGCCGACTTGTTCCCCGCAGAGTTTGTCGAGGAACTTTCTAAGCTGCAAGATAAAGTGCCTGCTTTCAGCTACGAGCAGTTGGAGGTAATTGTCGAGCAAGATTTGGGCAAGACAGTTCAAGAACTCTACCGCAGCTTTGACCCAGTGCCTTTGGCCGCTGCAAGTCTGGGTCAGGTACACAAAGCTCAATTGCATTCGGGCCCGGAAGTGGTGGTCAAGGTGCAGCGACCGGGGCTGCGGAAACTGTTCGAGATCGATTTGCAAATTCTTAAAGGAATTGCCCGCTACTTTCAAAACCATCCTAAGTGGGGCCGCGGCCGAGATTGGATGGGGATTTATGAGGAATGCTGTCGCATTCTGTGGCTGGAAATTGACTATCTCCATGAAGGCCGCAATGCTGATACTTTTCGCCGCAATTTTAGCAACTGTGACTGGGTGCGGGTGCCGAGGGTTTATTGGCGGTACGCGGCTCCGCGAGTGCTGACTTTGGAATACCTGCCGGGAATTAAAATCAGCCACTACGAAGCTTTGGAAGCGGCCGGTATCGATCGTAAATTAATCGCTCAGTTGGGCGCAAAAGCTTATTTGCGCCAGTTGCTCAACGACGGCTTTTTCCACGCTGACCCACACCCCGGCAACATCGCTGTTAGTGCTGACGGTTGTCTGATTTTCTACGATTTTGGCATGATGGGGCAAATCCAGTCGAACGTCCGCGAAGGACTGATGGAGACGCTTTACGGCATTGCTTCCAAGGATGGACAGCGGATTATGGATTCTCTGATCAATTTGGGAGCTTTAGTGCCTACGGGTGATATGAGTCCGGTGCGCCGCAGCATCCAGTATATGCTGGATAACTTCATGGACAAGCCTTTTGAAAATCAGTCTGTGAGCGCGATTACCGACGACCTTTACGATATTGCCTACAACCAACCTTTTCGCTTCCCAGCTACTTTTACTTTTGTAATGCGAGCTTTTTCCACCATCGAAGGGGTGGGCAGAGGTTTAGATCCCGAGTTCAACTTTATGGAGGTGGCACAACCTTTTGCCATGCAGCTTATGACTAATGGAAATGGCCATGATACCAGTAGCAGCATTTTTAACGAAATCGGCCGTCAGGCGGCTCAGGTGAGTTCGAGTGCTTTGGGTTTGCCCCGCCGGATTGAGGAGACTATTGATAAACTCGAACAGGGAGATTTGCGGATTCGCGTCCGTTCTGCCGAAACAGAGCGCTTGCTTCGCCGCATGAGCAGCGCTCAAATGGGTACCAATTATGCTTTGCTGATGAGTGCTTTTACTTTGTCGGCGACAATTTTGTTTGTCAGCAATCAAGTCTGGCCGGCTGTCGCTGTGGCACTGCTGGCGGCGGGTGCAGGGTTTGCTATGCTGCGTTTGTTCAAGCGGATCGATCGTTTAGACAGGATGTCATAATTGTGCAATTTGCGATTTGAAATTTCAGGTTTGAGATTTCTCGCCAGCCAAAATTTGACATCGAATGTTAAGTTTTGGCTGGCTGACCACAGATTGCTGAAATTTACAACACTTAGGCGCTTTGAGGCTAAAAAACCGTTTGCTGCCTAAGTTTTTCGCCAGCAAAACCTCTAATTTTGGGTATAAATCCAGTTTTTTTTGCAGGTGCTGCTGAATTTACTGGATTTACCGAAATTTTAAGATGGGATTACCATCAAACGATCTACAATATGAGGTCAAGGAAGTGCAATTTTTCCAAAACTCGCGATCGCGGGCTGCAGAATTTCAAGCCCGTTCGGGATTTAAGTTTTGGAATAAAAAATCGCACCCCATTAAATCAAGCTTTCAAGTTCGATGAGTCCAATCACCCAATCTATGAAACGCTCTTTCGCAGGTAAGACAGACACAGGGCTAGTTCGTTCCGTAAATCAGGATTCGTACTACATAGACTCTGACGGGCGATTTTTCATAGTGGCCGATGGAATGGGAGGACACGCCGGAGGTCAAGAAGCGAGCAGGATTGCGACTCAGGCGATTCAATCTTATTTGCTCGAACATTGGGAAGGGCCAGAGGATTCTCCGCTGTTGTTGGAAAAGGCTTTTTTAATTGCCAATCAAGCAATTTTGACGGATCAGCTCGACCACCCGGAGCGTGCTGATATGGGAACTACGGCTGTGGTTCTAATGTTTAGGGATGAGGGCCGACCCTGGTGCGCTAATATCGGGGACTCTCGCTTGTACCGACTGCACGGATCTCGCTTGGAACAGATTACTGAAGACCAGACTTGGGTGGCTCAGGCTGTGAAAAGAAAGGCTCTAACTCCTGACCAGGCTCGCACTCATCCTTGGCGTCACGTTTTGTCCCAGTGTTTGGGCCGCGATGATTTGCGGGAGATAGATATTTTGCCGGTGGACGTGCAGCCTGGGGATCGCTTGCTGCTCTGCAGCGATGGCTTGACTGAAGAACTTTCCGATCCTTTGATAGCTTCGCCTCTGAAGTCGATTCGCGCGTGCGAAGGTGCTGCAAATGCTTTAATTCAAGCAGCTAAAGATAAAGGTGGACGCGATAATATTACTGTGGTGATCGTAACGATCGACCTCAAATAATATTCGATCGCCCTCACGCACCCGACCATCTAAAATCGAAAAATCGAAAAATCGAAAAATTGAACAATCTAAAATCTAAAATCTAAAATAGAATGACCCGCGTTATCGGTTTGATCAGCGGCACGTCGGTGGATGGCATTGATGCTGCTTTGGTGGATGTGGTCGGTTCCCAAACAGACTTGAAAGTGCAATTGGTGGCCGGCAAGACTTTCCCTTATCCTGCTAATTTGCGATCGCAAATTCTCTCGGTTTGCAGTGGCTCAGCTTTGTCAATGGCTGAACTAGCGGAATTAGATGATGCCATCGCCCAAGAATTTGCCACGGCGGCATTGACAATTCAAGCAGAATATGATAAGGCAGAATTAATCGGCTCTCACGGTCAAACCGTCTACCACCGACCTGCTGGGAAAGCGCAGAAAGACAGCGCCGGTGCGTTAATGGGCTACAGCTTGCAAATCGGGCGGGGCGCGCTAATTGCGGAATTGACAGGAATTACTACTGTCAGTAACTTTCGATCGGCAGACATTGCTGCTGGGGGTCAAGGAGCACCCTTAGTGTCAATAGTTGATGCCTGCCTGCTGGCGGAACCCAACATCAGCCTCTGCATCCAAAATCTGGGGGGAATTGGCAATGTTACCTATCTTCCGGCAAGAGGAAAAAGGGGAAACAATCACGAGTCTGAGATTTTCAGTCTTGGGGATGGCATATCGGGCTGGGATACAGGCCCGGGGAATTCCCTCTTGGATTTGGCAGTACAGCACTTCTCAGGCGGCACTAAGACGATCGACGAAGGTGGAGCTTGGGCGGCATCGGGCACTCCCTGTCAAGCTTTAGTCGAGGATTGGCTCGCATCAGAGTTCTTCCGCCAAGCACCGCCGAAATCAACGGGGCGAGAGCTATTTGGTGTAGACTATTTTGACAGGTGTTTGGTCGAGGCCCAAGGTTACAACCTCAGTCCTGCTGACGTGCTGGCTACTCTGACAGAACTGACTGTTGCCTCGATCGTTCACAGTTACCAAACTTTTTTACCGGCTATGCCCGATCGAGTTTTACTATGCGGGGGCGGCAGCCACAATCTCTACTTAAAACGCCGATTGCAATCTCAATTGCATCCAGTGCAAGTGTTGACTACTTCTGAGGCAGGCTTGAATGTAGATTTTAAAGAGGCGATCGCTTTCGCGGTTTTAGCCGCATGGCGAGTTCGGGGCATTCCCGGCAATCTGCCTCAAGTTACTGGTGCCCGGACACCGGTACTTTTAGGAGAAATTAACTCTTGTTGGCATAGTTGGGCGTGATAGCATAGAGTCTGAGGGACAACGGCTGTGCGTTGTTGCACCAGCATTGTAGCCAGCAGGAAAAGCATAGGAACAGCACTGTGGCTCACACGTTTTTAATGGAATCTGGCCAATGGACGCTCGAAGGAAGCTGGATTGAGCGCAATGGCGTGCCAATTACGGTTAAAGGCAAAACTTTAGTGAGCTGGAACCGAACAGATTGGTTCAGTATGGTGACCAAGCTCGTATTTCCTGGAGGCGATCGCGAAGAGATTATTTTGCAGTACCGAGGACACCTCAACAGCGATGAACGGCAGTATACTTTTGTACTCCAACACAGCGAACTCGCCCGCGTCGAGGGCGAAGGTTGGATTGCTCCCCAGTCGATCGTCCAGCGTTATTGGGTATTGGGAGACGAACGCCAGCGCCGGACAGGTTTTGATACCCTTCACCGGGTTGATGACAACCGCTACTACCAATCTAGCGGCATCATGTCTGGTCATTACTTGACGAGTACAATGGAGGCGACTCTGGAACGTCAGCCGGAATAACTCTTTCTTGAGTCCACAGTTGCCAGTTCTAGGGATTGATGTGAAAACTGAAGGTTTTGCTAGTCGGAGGTCGCGCTCAGATGTCCGACTAGCGCCATTGTTGTCTCACCTCATCCGCTGCAACTAAAGACAAATATATTGAATTTGTTGAAAATTTTAAGTGGTTAAAAAATTAACACTTTTTATTAATAGTTATCCAATTTTCGAGTCGAGGCGCGATAAATTATTTTTGCGCTCTCCGGTGGTGTCGATCGACAAACTGCTTAGCTCGACTCCCCAATTCGAGTGAAATCCACAAAGAAACTGTCCAATTTTCCTCAAGTCTCGATACAGGCCTTCTACCTTCTGCCTTCGAGTGACGCCCCATCACCCCCAACTCCTTTCCGCATGAGGGAAGTGAGTAAGAGACGGAGGTCGCCGACTGCGACTCTTGGTTACTCAACGCCTGGGTTAGGTTCTAAACCCCAGTGGTGTTTCAGAAAATGGCGGTACATTGTTTCCCGCAGCATCATTTGCTCGTAAAGCTTGACCAAAAACTCCTGAGCTTGTTCGCGGCTCATGTCACTTACCTGTGTTTTGAAGGAACACAGGCTAAATTGCTGTTCCAAAGACAATTCTGCTGGTTGGCTCATGACTTTGACTCCTCTGTAAGTAAAGGTGACTTAAAAGTGAACACCTGGATTAACCAGATTTGTAAGTTGTTTCAGCGATCGACCGTTGGTTTCGGGATGCCCGATGGCCCATCTGGCTTTAGTCTATATTACAAAAGGTAACAATTATTTGACAAAATTACCATCTGTCCTAGGAAATAACTTACTTAGCGATAGAGATGGCGAGATGTCTGCAAAAGTTCCTTCCGCAGGCACATACAAGTGTATCTACTTGTCAAGAGAAAAAAGGCTCAGTACGAACCAAAAGAATTGAAGCCCTTTATACCAAATCCGGCGGAGATTCTCTGCGCGAGGGGGAGAAGGGGAGAGGAGAAGAGCGGGAGATGAGGAGATGAGGAGAGCGGAAGAGCGGGAGAGGGGGAGATGAGGAGAGGGGGAGATGAGGAGAGGGGAAGAGCGGGAGAGGGGGAGATGAGGAGATTGGGAAAATTTGTATTTCTCTGTTCTCCCTTTTTCCTTCTTCCTTCTCCATTCTTCCGACCGACATCGGACGGACATCGGACTGACATCCGTTACATCCCGTACATTGCTCGTTGCCGAACCTTCTTCCTTTTAACTAATTCGAGGGCCCGCCATCCTGCGGTGGAGTGGCGATTCCGGGACTGAAATTGGGAGCAGCGGGTGCAGGCGAAACAGGAGGAATGCCCTGATTTGCCCCAGAGTTGCTAGGCTGCTGTGGAGCCGGGAGAGGAGATTGAAACTGATTGGGATTGAACTGCTGCTGCCCGGGAGCGGGGAGAGGAGATTGAAACTGATTTGGGTTGAACTGTTGCTGCCCCGGAGGCACAGGAGACGGCAGAGGTTGACCGGAATTTCCGATCGCAGGTGCCGCAGGAATGCCAGAATTGGGCAGCGAGGTATTGGGCAATGGGGAGGAAGCCGAACTAGGAAGAGTTGCCAGGGCAACTCGATCGCCCCCTACCTCTCTCAATTTGTCTAAAACCTCGACAACTTTGGCATATCTAGCATTTTGAGGAGCGTACAGCACCATCAACCCCGTAGGATTTTGGCTTTGGAAACTCTTTAAAACTCGATCGAGCTGTTGGTAATTAACAGGCAATTGGTCGATATAAGTTTGACCGAAATCGTCAATGCTGACAATCAGCATCTCTCGCATCTGTGTTTGTCCCGTCTTCGCTTTAGGCAAATCGACATTAATTGCTTGCTGGCGAGTCAGTTGCAAAGCAGCCAGGAGAAAAAACGTCAGAATGCAAAAGATCACGTCAATTAAAGGCACCAGTTCAATCCGAGCCTCTTCAGCAGGAGTATCTAGATTAATCTTCATCAGTTCTCAGGAGTTTTAATTATTAGAAGGTGAATCTTCAGCCGGATCGGAACCTTTCAATTTCGGCTCCCGGTTCCGTTCTCCCGATTCTTGAGAATTGGGAGAACGCCTGTTCAAACCATCTGCACCAAAAGAAGAATTGCTGTATTCTGCACCGGGTGCTCGACCCTTAGCATTAGCTGCAGGCCAGTATTGCCTGTAAAGCAATTCCAGTTCATTTCCAGCTTTGCGAAATATTTTTGCCTGGTTGAACAAAAAAGCTTGAAATATGCGATAAAACACCAAGGTAAAAATTGCTACTACCATCCCAGTAGCAGTCGTGATCAGGGCTTCGCTAATCCCCAAAGTTACGCCAGTTGTTGCCGAGGTGCCGATGTCGCCCAGACGGATGGAACTGAGCGAGTTAATCAAGCCCAAAACTGTTCCCAGCAAGCCCAGCAAAGGTGCTAGAGCGATCGTCGCTTCTAAGATTTTGTCACCGCGGCGCATCGAAGCCAACTCTTCATCGGCTGCAGCTTCGAGTGCGAGTCGAAACAAATCTGGTTCGGGATTGTAAAGCCGCAGGGGTGCAGAAAGAAATCGCCCGATCGGCTGTCGGTTAGCTTGTCTGGCAATCTCGTTAGCCGCCCCCCAATCGCTGCGAGCCGCTTCCAGAATCCGGTTAACTATCTGCTTTTCTTTGCTCAGGAGGCTTGCCCAAAACCACAAGCGCTCGATAATGGTACTCAAAGATAGAATCGATAACAGCAACAGGGGCCACATGGCGGGGCCGCCTTTTTGAAACAGTTCTTGAATATTCACAATATTTTTGCTCCTGCAGTACCCGCTAACTTTTGCTTCTGTTCTACTTTTTTTAACAAATCTAAGGCCATTTAATTTTAGCTATTAATGTACTCAGGACTTACGCACTCGCGACTAAAGAAAGCCGGTTTTGCGAACGGGGCATCGGGATGCAAGCAAGTATTTTCGTCGAGGAAACCCGGTTTCTGAGTAAGCCTTGGTACTGTTTTCTAGTGCCTACGGGCGATGGGCGGCGACTTCCTCACAATTCCTCTAAGTCTTGACACATATCTTGGAGTGATTGGTGTTGAAGGCGGCGGGAAGAGCGACGATATTTTTTAGTTTGCAGCTTCGGTTCGTAATGCTGCGTACCATCCGACTTGGTTTGCTGCTTCAAACTCGATTCGGCGCTACTAGAGTTTTGCTCTTGTTGCTGGCGGACGATCACCTCTTCGAGAAAATTCAAGTAATACTCGTAGCGCTCCCAACCGCCCCGCACCACACAGTTAGGCTCGTCTCGGTGCGAACAGTCGCTAAACTGGCAGCTACCCAAAGCCAGCCTCTGGCGCGCTTCTGGGAAATATTCCGCTAACTCTGAGGGATCGCATTCGAGAGCCGGCTGATTAAAGCCCGGAGTATCGGCCAAAAGTCCGCCGCCGGGGAGTTCAAATAGTTCGACGTGGCGAGTCGTATGGCGCCCGCGGCCGAGTTTGCCGGAAACAGCGTTCACTCGTAGATTCAGCGCCGGGATCAGTTGGTTGATCAAGCTGGACTTGCCAACCCCAGAAGGGCCACAAATTACCGTTATTTTTCCTTGCAGGTGGTCTAGAAGCAAGTTCGGCAACGGGCTATGTACGGGGTTTAACGGATGTAACGGCTTGACATAATTTGGAACTTGGGGGTTATCCTCATAACTCAGCAGAGATGGCTCTATATTCTCCACTAAGTCATGGAAAGCTGGTTCCGAGGCATAAACTTCATTTTGACCATTAGCGGGGGCTTCCTGGACTCCTGCACCGCTGCGGACGCTAATAAACATTGGTTCGTAGCCCCAGCCTGAAAGCCGATCGCGCCACTGTTCCAACTCATCGGGCGTGACCAAATCGCATTTGTTCAGGCACAAACTAACTTCTAAACCTGTAGATTCGGCCTTGACTAAAAACCGAGTTAATGATGCGGGATCTAAGTCTGGTTCAGCAAGGGCAAAAACGAGGAGAATGCGATCGGCATTAGCTACAGGCGGGCGGTTGAGTTCTGTTTGGCGGGGGAAGACTTCAGAAATTGCTCCCCGGCGGTCAGTCCAGTCCGGTTCGTCTACCACCACGCGATCGCCCACCATCACCTGTTGGCCAATTTTTTTGAGTCGAGTGCGACGAGTGCACAGGAGAATCGGAGAATCCGCGAGGGGAGCATTTTTCCCGTCAATGGAGACTTCGGGATCTAACCTCACTTGGTAGAAGTTAGCCTGAACAGCAATTACAGTACCCACGATCGAGGACGAATTCAGACTCATCCTGCTTCCTTGTCTTCTGGGCGCTGCACTTTCATGGAAAAATAGCCCGACTCCGGCTGATCCGCGACAAATTGCGTTTCGAGAATCTGGTAGCCTTCCATTTTGAGACTATCAGGTACTTGTTCGATCGGCTCCCCAGCATCCAGCCACACCTCCAAAACAGCACCCGGTGCCATTTGCTCCAAGCGCAGTTTAGTGCGGACAAAATTCAGAGGACACGGAGTACCACGCAGATCGATTTTGGCATCTGGGGATTTGGGACTTTCAATTTTCGATGTTGAATTCATAATGCTTTTTCCAATCTCCAATCCTGAAAGCCTCAGTTTTTTAAACAAGTTGCCTGGAAACTGGAGAATCTAAAATTTTGTGTCCAATTGGATACAGACTATTATTGTTTCTGAAAAAAGTGAGCGCAATTGCGCTCACTTTTTTGAGCGCTGCTGAAACGCAATGCCCAGGAAGCGTCCCACCTGAGATTTTTGTGAGCAATTGCACACAATTTTTTGACCGATACTAAAACAAATGGCTGGGGAATCTTCAAACAGGAAAATTTGACACCAATTGGTGTCAAAAATTGCTTATTTCTGAAACAAATTGCCCAGAAACCCTTCTATACCGCCTTTACCGGTACGATCGCCCTTCAGCTTAGCAAGCTGCATCAGCAACTCCCGTTCCTCAGCCGTCACCTTAGTCGGAATGTCAATCGACACCGTAATCAAATGATCGCCGCGACTGACTGGATTTCCCAACCGAGGCACCCCTTTTTTCTCCAAAGTCAAAACAGTATTTGCCTGAGTTCCGCTAGGAATCAACAATTCCGTCGGCCCGTCTACGGTTTCCACTTCCAACCGGCACCCTAAAATTGCTTGCAAATAACTAATCTTAACTTCCGAGCTAACGTTAGTGCCGTCCCGCTTAAATAGCGGGTCTTCATTCACCGCCAAGAACACGTAAAGATCCCCGGGCGGCCCGCCCAGTTTGCCGGCATCCCCTTCATTAGAAACGCGCAAGCGAGTACCGTTGTCAACCCCAGCCGGAATGGTGATTTTCAGCTTTTTCATCACTTCTTTCTGGCCCCGGCCGCCGCAAGTTTCGCACTTATCCTCAATCACTTGCCCGGTGCCGTTGCAAGTGGGGCAAACTGAAACTTGAGTAAAGCTGCCGAAAGGAGTGCGGGTAGCGCGTCGGACTTGACCGCTGCCGGTACAAGTCGAGCAAGTTTGGGGTCGGGTTCCCGGTTTCGCGCCGGTTCCGGTGCAAGTTTCGCAAGTTTCTAGATGCTTGATGCGGAGTTCTTTTTCCCCACCAAACACTGCTTCCCGAAAATCCAGCCGCAAATCGAGGCGCAAATCGTCTCCGCGCACCGGCCCGCTGCGCCTGCGACCTTGTTGTTGTTGGCCACCGACGCCTCCCTGAAAGCCCTGAAAAAAGCTTTCAAAAATATCGGCAAAGCTGTCACCAAAGTCTTGGAAGCCAGGTGCGCCTGCACCGCTGACGCCTGCTTCGCCGAAACGGTCGAAACGGGCGCGGGTTTCGGGTTCTGAGAGTACCTCGTAGGCGCGGTTAATTTCTTTAAACCGCTCCTCGGCACCGGCTTCTTTGTTGACATCTGGATGGTACTTGCGAGCTAGGCGGCGGTAAGCACGCTTAATTTCTTCTTTGTCTGCGCTGCGAGAAACGCCTAATATTTCATAGTAATCACCGGCCATAGAGCTGCTTGCCTGGAGGTAAATAACAAAAAGTGTACGAAAAAGAAACGGGCGACCTTTCCTGAAATTACCGATTAAAAATCAAAAATTCTCATTGTTAATTTTTAACTTTTAATTTTTAGCTTTTCAGTTTTAAAGGAAAGGATTCATATCATCAACTTCTGGTTCGGGAACCTTCTGTTTTTGTTTTGACTGTGGACTTGGCTGTGGACTTGGCTGTGGACTTGACTGTGGATTTGACTGTCGTTTTGACTGTCGCTCCGGCTTTGATTCCGGCTTTGGTTCCGGCTTTGGTTCCGGCTTTGGTTCCGGCTTTGGTTCCGGCGCCACCAGCAGCTCTTCTTTCAGCAAAATGCTGTCGTCGTCCGCTTGAACCTCTTCTGGTTCTGATGATTCTACTTCTGATATCATCTCGCTTTCAACAACAGCTCCCGACGGGGCTACCCCGCTGCGGGCTTGGTCGTAGACTGCTGTCCCCAGCGAGTATAGCAGTTGCTTGAAAGATTCGATTGCGGGCGTGAGTTCCTCGACTGTGATGTCGGGGTTAGTCATCGCTGCCCGCAAGGCTGCTGCGGCTGTTTCCGCTTCGGCCTTGAGCTCGTCACTCAGCAGTTGCGCGTTGGTTTTTAAAGTTACACCACAATTATAGACGAGGGAGTCAGCTTGATTTTTGAGTTCGACGAGTAGAGCGCGCTTGATGTCCTCGTCGGCGTAAAGTTCGGCTTCTTGTCGCATCCGCTCGACTTCGGTTTCGCTCAATCCCCCTGTATTGGAAATTTGGATGCTTTGTTCTTTTCCGGTTCCCTTGTCTTCAGCGGCAACTTTGAGAATCCCGTTGGCATCGATTTCAAAGGTAACTTCGATTTGAGGTACGCCTCGGGGGGCTGGGGGAATGCCTTTGAGCAGGAATTTGCCGAGACTTTTATTGTCTTTAACCAATGCCCGCTCGCCTTGGAGTACGTGAATTTCTACCGAGGTTTGCCCGTCTGCCGCCGTGCTGTACATTTGCGATCGGCTGGTGGGAATAGTTGTATTACGCTCGATTACTTTGGTAAACACCCCGCCCAAGGTTTCGAGTCCCAGGGAGAGCGGCGTCACATCGAGCAGCAGCAAGTCTTTGACTTCACCACCCAACACCCCGGCTTGAATTGCCGCGCCTACCGCTACAGCTTCGTCGGGATTGACAGATTTATCGGGAGAAACGCCCCCAAAATACTTGCTAATTGCCTTTTGAACTGCCGGAATCCGGGTTGAGCCTCCCACTAAAATAATCCTGTCTATGTCTTTGGGGGTCAAACTTGCGTCTTTGAGGGCTTGAGTCACCGGATCGATCGTCGCTTGTACCAAATGAGCCACCAGTTTTTCAAACTGAGCTTTGGAGAGTTCCATTTCCAAATGCTTCGGCCCTTTGTCGTCAGAGGAGATGAAGGGCAAGTTGATTGAGGTGGATTCCCGGTTGGAGAGTTCGATTTTCGCTTTTTCCGCCGCTTCTCGGAGGCGTTGCAAGGCCATTTTGTCTTGTGAGAGGTCACTGCCTTCTTGAGTGCGGAAAGCTTCTACCAGCCACTGGACTATGCAGTCGTCAAAGTCATCTCCTCCGAGATGGTTGTTACCGGAGGTAGCGTTGACTTCAAAAATTCCGTCTCCCAGTTGCAGGATCGAAACGTCGAAAGTACCGCCGCCCAAGTCAAAGACCAAGATTTTTTGTTCTATATTTTGCTTGTCTAGCCCGTAGGAAAGGGCTGCGGCCGTCGGTTCGTTGACGATCCGCAGGACTTCTAGACCCGCGATCGTACCGGCGTCTTTAGTAGCTTGCCGTTGGGCGTCTGTGAAGTAGGCTGGGACTGTAATCACGGCTTGGGTAACAGTTTGCCCCAAATAAGCTTCAGCATCTTGCTTGAGCTTTTGGAGTACCATTGCCGAGATTTCTTGGGGAGTGTGAACCTTGTTCCGAATTTGGACGTTAACGGTATCGTCTTTGCCTTTTATGCAGGTATAGGGAGTCCGCGCTCGTTCTTCTTCCGTGTCGTCCCACCGCCGCCCGATAAATCGTTTGATACTGTAGACAGTATTTACAGCATTAGTTACAGCTTGCCGCTTGGCTAGTTGACCTACTAAGCGATCGCCCGCCTTGCCGAATCCTACTATACTCGGAGTTGTGCGGCCACCCTCGGAATTGGCGATCACGACGGGTTTACCGCCCTCTAACACAGCTACGCAACTGTTAGTCGTGCCTAAGTCAATTCCAATAATTTTTCCCATAGCGCCTCATAAAACTTTGTGGGATGTTTGGAAACCTCCAACTACAGGTTGGGGGAAGAAAAACGACTCAGCTTGTTTAAACAAGCATTACCAGACTAGATTTGTAGGAAATAAACTTGATGTCCTAAAACAGTATCAAAGACTGGTAAAAACATTTTTCAGAATTTTTGGAGAAAGCGCTGACTTGCTTTTAGTCATCTTTAACTAAGAAGTTGGTGAGTCTGCCACCTTGGAACCCCCGAATTCTATTCGGGGGTCAGTGACTTTGAGGAATGCAGTAGCTTGTATCCCGATTAACCTTCCGAACTATCGGGATTTTCATCTGAGGCTACCACAGATAGCCCAGCCGCTGCAACTTTCACTTTGGCGTGCCGCAAGACGCGATCGCCCAGAATGTAGCCGCGTTCTAGTTCTTGGATAATTGTTCCTTCCTCGTGTTCGTCAGTTGGCTCGCTCAGCAGAGCTTCGTGGAGGTTGGGATCAAACTGTTCGCCTTCGGGGCGCATCGGAGAAACCCCGATTTGCTTGAGGCTATCTACCATTTGCTTGTAAACGCTTTGGTAGCTTTTGTGAATGTTCATTTCGCCGTCGGTTTGCGGCTTGATGTGCGATCGAGCGCGCTCGAAATTGTCAATTACCGGCAACAGGGGTTTGATCGTGAGACACCTTGCCTGTAAATCTAGCTCTTCTTTTTCCTTTTGGGTACGCCTGCGGAAGTTTTCAAAATCTGCTGCTAGGCGGAGATTTTGATTTTTCAGTTCTGCTAGTTGAGCTGATGCCGCTTGCAACTGAGTTTTTAAAGCCTCTTTTTCCTCGGTTACCTGCGCCAGTTCCTTCTTCCAAGGCTCCGCTGCGTCTGCAGTCGGACTGTTGGTTGAACTGCCGATGACGGTAGGCCCCGATGCGTTTGCTGGGGTGCGATCGCCCTGAGCACTTTGATAAGCTCGAGCAAGTTCGAGTTCCCAATCCGCCGATTCGTTCGAGTTTCCTGATGCCGCCGGATTTTCGCTTGCCATTGGCGAACCCTCTGGGGTGGTTTCCCCAGTTGAGTTAGGATCTTGATCTTGCTGTTTTTCCTCGTCCATCATAAAAAATATTCGGTAAGTGGGAAACTCAGAGTCTTTAGACCTGAGAGGAAAACGACTCGGCGGTTTCAACCGCCTTGAATCCCCTTTCGGGGTTAGAGGGGTATGGTTGCCCCTCCAATGGAGATACAGTTGTCTCCTTTCTCCCTTGCGGGGTAATGTTCGCCTCGACCTGGTTATAAAGGCTTGTTAGACCTGCAACACTGTTTCAGTGACTTTAAAACTGTTTAATTGCAGATGACAGAGCGGAAAACTGGCGTCGCACTCTCCGGTGTCGTGACCTGAATAACGTCTCCTCCTGAGAGGGGTCTGGTCAGAACAGCTTGTAATTTCTTACAAGCTCAGTGGCTTTAGCCCTGAGTTCCTGACAAAAGCTGCGCGACAGAACCCTATCAATTCTAGCAGATACAGTTAACCCGGTAAATCTAAAGGACTCGAATTTACTATGTATGGCACAATGTGAAAAGAGGAAAACTCGCCAGCTCTGGAGAGATTGCTCAAAGCTTTCCATAAAATATTCAAAGACCCGTTTAGATATTTACGTATAATATGGCAGCAATGGAGGCAACCCAACGTTTGTTGGCTCCTCATTTTTCATTAACGCGATCGCCTTTACCACAATTTTTATAAGTATATTTTACTGTTAAGTCTACTACAATATTTCCCACCTAGGAGGCTTGATGTTTCAAGGTTTGCTTAAACGATACTGACTTAAATTATCATCGATCAGGCTGTTTTAGTTGCAAGCTGATGCTGGCATTTATTACCATTTGCTGAGTTTCCCAAGTCAGGAGAAAAAGGAATTTGTATTGAGTGAGTAAGTAGTTAACTGTGTGCTTGTGTAACTCAGATACTAGGTTGTTAATCTTGATGCGAATTGGGGCTGTGGTTTTTCTGATTCGATACCGCCGAAGTCGCTTGAAGTATCGAATTTTTGCCAGCCAAATGAGAGAGATTAGTTGGTTTTGATCCGATGCTCATCTGTAAATACGATTGATATCTAATTTGCCTCTTTCCAAGATTTTTGAACCGTCAAGCTTACGTCACAAAGGTTCGGACACCAGGGTAGAATCAAAGTAATATTTACTGACCCAAAACTAGAGTAGCTCAAAATTTGCCCTGGGAGCTCATGCAGCCGACGATCGGGCAGTGACCGATCGCCGATAATTAATCAAAATGTATTTCACAAGGGCGATCGAGGCTTTCGTAAAAGCTATCATCACAGAACATAGGTCATCTTTAATTTAGTACAGCTAACCGCGCCACCACGGACGGTGTAATTTGAGCAAACAATTTGGGAAAATAGAATTAGCCTGGGAAGGGGGAACACCCCGCCCCGCTTTTCTCTCCCGGTACGGGGAATCCCCAAGTGATGTGCCCTGACGCTATAACGAGAGTATCCCGCAAGTTAATCAAATAAGTAAGCAACTTAGCACTCAACGAACAAGATTTGATTGCAAGCACCGACAAACCCCTCCAACATTTCGTCAATTTGTGGACGAAGCTTAGAGGGGACTGCGAGCTTACACTTGAGAGATAGGGATTGAGCCAGAAAATGATAGCTGATCCATAAGCAAAGAATACGGGGGTTAAAACCCCGCCTTGGTTTTCCTCTCAGCACTTTTTGTGACTGAGTTTCCCACCTATTGAGTGTTTTTTATGACTAGCACATCCCCGCTTCGCTCCACATCCATAGTTTCTGTGAGCCAATTTCCTCCGGCTCTCACCAAGATGATTCTGTCGGGTTACGTCAACGGCGAGCAAGTGAAGCAAGCTCAAATTGAAAGCCAGAAGTCGGGCAAGCGTTTGACGGAGGTATTAGAAGCACTTACCGGGCAGCCGTTGCCCCCAGAATTGCTGCGACTTTACAAGAAGCAGCAGATGTTTGAACGAAAGATAGTCTACGGGGTTGAAGCATTTGACCCGGAGATGAGCGAAATGTCTAACGAGCAACTCGGAGTTATGCTCGACGCGTTGAAGATTTCGATCGACATTTGTCACCAAGGTCGGTTTTTACCCGTAGCGAAGACGGAAACTGAGCCTGCGGCGGTTTTAGTGGCAATGGTAGATCCCGACAACCTCAACGCCATAGAAGATTTGCGGCGGATTTTACAGCCTCACGGCTTGGCTTTGCAGCGGCGAGTGATTACGCCGGATGACTATCAGGACATTACTTCTGCTTATCAAGACGAACAAGTTAAGAGGGAAGCTAAAAAAGCTGAAATCGAAAAGCAGAGAAAGATGGATTTAGGGGAGGGAGATTTTGGCGAGCTCTCGCTAGAAGAGGAGAGTACCGACCAAGAAGACCTCGCTAACACCTTGGACGATGCAGAGGCGGCCCCTGTAATTAAGGCCGTCAATATCATTTTGGCTAAAGCTTTGTCGGAAAAAGTGTCTGACATCCACGTAGAACCTCAAGAAGAGTTCATGCGGATTCGGATGCGGAAAGACGGGGTACTGCAAGAGTATTTCCGGTTTCCCAAGCAGGTAGTCGCATCGATTACCGCTCGTTTCAAGATTATTGCCAACCTGGATATTGCCGAACGCCGACAAGCTCAAGACGGGCGCATCCGGCGGGTGTTTGAGGGACGCACGGTGGATTTCCGGGTGAACAGCTTGCCCTCCCGATACGGCGAAAAAATCGTGCTGCGGATTTTGGACAGTTCCAGCACTCAGTTGGGTTTGGGTTTGTTAATCTCCGACGAAGAAACTCTGGCTTTAGTGCGAGAGAGTGCTAGTCGTCCGTTTGGACTGATTTTGGTGACGGGGCCGACGGGTTCGGGCAAGTCAACTACTCTGTACTCGATTCTGGCGGAACGGAACGATCCGGGGGTTAATATCAGTACGGCGGAAGACCCGATCGAATATGCTTTGCCAGGAATTACCCAATGTCAAGTAATTAGGGAAAAAGACTTGACTTTTTCCAACATTCTGCGGGCATTTTTGCGGCAAGACCCTGACGTGATGCTGGTGGGGGAAACGCGGGACAAGGAAACGGCCAAAACTGCTCTGGAAGCTGCTTTGACGGGACACTTGGTGCTGACGACGCTGCACACGAACGACGCGGCCGGGGCAGTCGCGCGTTTGGCCGAAATGGGCGTAGAACCGTTCATGGTTTCGGCCGCTCTGTTGGGCGTGTTGGCTCAGCGTCTGATGCGGCGCGTTTGCGACAAATGCTGCATTCCTTACCAGCCTACTGCCGCAGAACTCGGTAAGTACGGTCTGTCGGCTTCTCAAGAAATTGATCTAACTGTTTACAAAGCCAACACTATACCGGTGGAGGAAAGGAAGGACCTGGCAGAACGCGAGCAACTTTGTCGGAAGTGCGGCGGCCTAGGCTACAAAGGACGGGTAGGGGTTTACGAGTTCCTGAAAAATACTGAGCGGCTTCAAACCCTGATCACTCAAGGAGCTCCCACAGAGCAAATTAAGGAAGCAGCAGTAGAAGAAGGGATGAAAACGCTGTTGGCTTACAGCTTGCAATTGGTGCGGGAAGGCGCGACTACCTTTGAAGAAGTCGAGCGTGTGACGTTTACAGACTCTGGCCTGGAGGCTGAAATGAAAGCCAAACGCAAGCAGGGACTTACCTGCAAAACTTGTCAGGCGGAATTGAAGCCGGAGATGCTGGATTGTCCGTACTGCTTGACGCCACGCTTTTTGGATTGATTCAGCAGTTAACTGTTGACTGTTAACTGAGCTAGATTGGTCAATAACTATCAATTCGATCGAGGAGAGGTATCTATGGGTCTGATGATTGAAGACGTACTCGAGTCCCTGGTAGAGCAAGGGGGTTCGGACATACACATCCAAGCGGGCGCGCCTATATTCTTCCGAGTCAGCGGGAAACTAACTCCTCAGACGCAATACGGCGACATTCTGTCTGCTGAGGAAGTGCAGATCCTAATTTTCCAAATGCTCAACAATATGCAGCGCAAGCAGTTGGAAATGGAGTGGGAACTCGACTGCGCTTACGGCGTTCGGGGATTGGCTCGGTTTCGCGTCAATGTCTACCGGGAGCGGGGTGCTTGGGCTGCTTGTATGCGTGCTCTGGCTTCTAAGATTCCTAACGCCGATGCTTTAGGCGTGCCGCAGATTTTGCGGGATCTGACGGAAAGACCCAGGGGTATGCTGTTGGTGACGGGACAAACGGGTTCCGGGAAAACTACTACGATGGCGGCGTTGTTGGATCTGGTCAACCGGACGCGGGCGGAACACATTTTAACAGTTGAAGATCCGATCGAATATGTGTTTCCTAATATCAAGAGTTTGTTTCACCAGCGCCAAAAGGGCGAAGATACTAAGAGCTTTGCTAATGCGCTGAAAGCTGCTTTGCGCGAAGATCCTGATGTAATTCTCGTGGGGGAAATGCGGGACTTGGAAACGATCGGTCTGGCAATTTCGGCGGCAGAAACGGGTCACATGGTGATGGGAACGCTGCACACTAATTCGGCGGCTGCAACGATCGATCGGATTTTGGACGTGTTCCCGCCCATTCAACAACCCCAAGTTCGCGCCCAGGTGTCTAACTCGTTGGTGGGAATTTGCAGCCAAAATTTGGTAATAAAAGTTGGGGGCGGCCGCTGCTGCGCTATGGAAATCATGGTAAATACTCCAGCTATGGCTAACTTGATCCGGGAGGGCAAAACTCCGATGATTTACTCCCAAATCCAAATGGGGGCAAAATTGGGTATGAGGACGATGGAAATGGCCCTCGCTGAACTTTACAAGAGCGGTAAAGTCACTTGGGAATCGGCAATGGCCAAGGCTTCTAAGGCTGACGAGCTCGAACGCTTGATCGGCCCGGCACCTGTTGGTGGCGCCAAGGTAGGAGCTCATTAATTCAGTCATTAGTCATTAGTCATTAGTCATTAGTTATTAGTCAGTTGGCCGTTGGCCGTTGTTATTAATTATGGGTAACAACTAACAACTAACAACTGACAACTGACAACTGACAACTGACAACTGACAACTAATTTTTAATAAATTTTCAGAGGTGAGCTGTGGCTACCAACGTTATCCGCGAAAAACCGAAAGGTGGCTTTGATTTCAGTAAGATTCAGGAGCAAATTGAATATAACCTTACCAGTCTTACTGTTAAGGATATGGCTATTTTTGCTCGTCAGTTTGCGGCTATGTTTAATGCAGGGGTGGCGATCGTTAGATGCCTTTCCGTGCTGCACGAGCAGTGTTCTAATGCTAAGTTGAAGCGAGCGCTCAGGAGCATGAATGCTGACGTGCAGGAGGGGATAAACTTGGCAGAGGCGATGGCTAAGTTTCCTGATGTTTTTGACCAACTGTTTATCAGTATGGTGGCGGCGGGAGAAGTCGGGGGGGTGCTAGATGAAACCCTCGACCGTCTGGCGGTGATGATGGAAAAAAATCACAAGACGGAAGCCGAAATTAATTCGGCTATGTCTTATCCGAAGACGGTGTTTTCTATCGCGATCGTGATTTTTTTCGCAATGACCATATTCTTGCTACCAACTTTCGCTAAAATCTTTAAGGATATTGGTGCAGATTTGCCAGCATTTACGTTGTTTATGTTGGCAATTAGTGCATTTTGTACGGCTTGGCCTCCCATCCAACAGATAACTGTTATTGGGGTGATTATAGCACTCAAAATTGCCTTCGATATGTACTACAAAACTCCCATAGGTCGTCTACAAATTGACAGGATTGCGATGAAGTTGCCGATTTTTGGCGATTTGATCGAAAAATCGGCGGTGGCTCGGTTTTGCGTGATATTTGGGTCGCTGACGCGATCGGGCGTGCCGATTCTCAATTCTTTGGAAATTGTGCGAGATGTGGCTGGGAATCAGGCGATATCTAATGCGATCGAATATGCGAGACAGGAAATTCAAAGCGGCGGCATGATCAGTATTGCTTTGCAAGAACAAGCTGTTTTTCCGTCTTTGGCTATCCAAATGATGGCAATTGGCGAGGAGACAGGGGAACTTGACAAGATGCTGATGAAAGTTGGCGCTTTCTACGAAACGGAAGTGGAAGAAGCAGTAAAAGGACTTACCAGTATGCTAGAACCTCTGATGATTGTGGTCGTCGGTGGTATCGTAGGTTCGATTTTGCTGTCGATGTATCTGCCGATGTTCGCAGTGTTTCAGAAGCTGTAAAAAAGAGCTAATTAGTTATTAGTTATGAGTTAGTAGCAATTAACGCCTGACCAATGACTATTTCAATCGTCCCCAGGGAGAGCCTGGGCAGACTTTGGGAGGAGGCACATCCTCGATTAAAAGGAGAAAACAATTTGGAGGCTCTGCCTCCAAATCTTCCTTACCAGGGTCTTCCCATTGGTGACAAGTTACGAAAATGTCACAAAATTCAAGTAGGATAAGCAGACCGATTTAACTGCTGCCTAATTCTGGCTTTACGCTTCAGGGTAAACGCATCTTAATTTGAACCCAAAATATGCTACAGTTAAATCCGAATAAATTTCAATGTAGTTATTGTAGTTGATGGGTGTTATCAATGGCAAAAGGTTTTACTCAAACTTTAAATCACCCACCAAAACAAACATATTCATTGCCTTGGGTGAATATATTAAATGCCAGTTTTTTATAAATTTTTGCCAATTTGAACGCTCCCATAATATAAAGAATAAAAAAAATACTCCGAGATATTACAGGGCAATCGCATCTTAATTAAGGTATAATGGTGAGGGGAATTTTTAAAATATTTGACAGCATCATTCAAGCGCTGCTCGTAAACTAAGGAAGGAAAATTGAGTGCGATGCTGATAGCCAGCTAAGCACGCTCGCTGGGGTTCCACCTAGTTGATTTATCTCGATCACGTGTTCTTGCCGAGGGCGTGTTTTCAAACTACAACCACAACAGAATGCAGGCGATCGCGATCATGGCTGTATAATTGGCAGTCAGCTTCTCATATCGAATAGCGATCCGACTCCATTGCTTGAGTCGGTTGATAGCACGTTCAACAATGTTCCGTTGCCGGTAGATTTGACGGCAGCCTTTTTCCATCTGCCTGAGTGAGGGATATCTGCCGGGAGTCCATTCCCAGTTTAACTGCTTGTTGGTCGCCGATCGCGTCTCCACCGCAGCCCTGCCTCTGGCAGGTGCATTTTCTGTCATTTGTCAAGTACAATTTATACCAAATCAGATGCGATTACCCTGCACTCATAACCAATAAATATGGTTCACTTTAACGTTGCCTTTCAACACTTTAATTCCTTCACAGACATTACCCTATCCCTGGCGAAAACTTTACACCAAATGGGAATTCCTATTTCGGTCGAACCTTCAACAATAGCATCTCATCTCAGCCACAATTCGACAGCAGAAGAAAACGACCTGCTAGCGAAGTGGATGAAAACGACACCCTCAGATTTATTTCAGATCAAATGGTCTCATTATTGGAAACCTTATTTTTTAAAAGAACTCAACGGACATCTCAACTTAGAACTTTTTGCTATCAATTACGAATTCGCCAAAAACCATGATGATTATGATTACTGGATTTACGATGCTGTTAACACTTCCTCCCACAAACTAGCCGTCAGCCAATATTCTAAAAACGTTTTAATAAAAGCTGGATGTCCGGCGGCTAACGTATCAGTCATGCCTCTAGGTTTCAATCCTTTAATCTCGCAACTCTATTTTCCCAGACCGCAAAAAACCCAAAAAGATGTAAAGTATATTCTACACATGACCAATTCTTTTGATTTGTATAGATTTGGCACGGATCTCGCCATTCAAGCTTTTTGTGAAGAGTTTAAAGATGATTCTAACGTAGAGTTAATTATCAAAGATGGTGGCAAAAATCCTGATGTTATAGTGGAACATCTCGTAAATATCGAAAAACAATTCGGCAAGTTCAAGTCAAAAGTTCAGGTAAAGCCTAAATTTTGTACTAAAGCAGAACTAGCTGATTTATACTTGTCAGCCGATGCTTTTTTAGCTCCGTTTCGCGGCGAGGGTTTTGCGATTAAAATTTTGGATGCCTTTGCAGCAGGTTTGCCCGTTGCTATGACTATGTACGGCGGCCCGACTGAGTACGCCAATGCGGATAACTGCTATCCCATTGCTTACGATCTAACTCCCGTAGGAAACTGTTACGATACTCAGTATCTAAAAATCAGAAATGCTCCTCATTGGGCCGAACCAAATGTTCAGTCTGTTCGTGAACAGTTGCGAAAAATTGTTGAAGACCCGATGCGTTTTCAGGTAGCTCACAAAGCTAAAGAGACGGCGGATTTATTTAATTGGGAAGCTGCTGCTCAAAAATTGCTAGGATTAATGCGAAAGTTGTTTTAGGATCAGAAATTATGGGACTCGAACGCAAAATGTTTAGGGGAATGTTTTCACCCGGGGAAGTGGTACGATTAAAACAGCCTTGTTTTACTCCCGGGCGATTGTTTGAGCCAGGAAAATATAACGCTGATGAGTTGCCGGATATCGCTTTTGATATGGGTTTGGTAGACCATTTGCCACCAGTCAAAGGCAACAGTTCAGAAAATCTCAATGTTCAGAACCCGCCAGCTCAAAACCTTGAGGACTAAACTCCCGTTTGCAGTAAGGAGTTCCGTCCTAAAAATCCCTGTTTGTAGTAAGGACTTTAGTGCTGAAAATTAAAATAAATAATCAAAGACTCAAGTCCTGACTGCAAAAAAGATAAAGCCAATTTAACCATTTTGCTCTATCTGGGCAATTAACTCTTTCAAAACTTGACTAGCTTTATCGTTCTCAATCTGACAAGTTCCGGCATTCTGGTGCCCACCGCCGCCATATCTTAACATTAACTCCCCAATGTTAGTTTTAGAAGTTTTGTTAAAGATTGACTTGCCAACTGCGAAAACAGTATTTTGTTGTTTCAGTCCCCAAAGTACGTGAATTGATATATTGCACTCAGGGAACAAAGCGTAAATTACAAAACGATTCCCCGCATAAATCACCTCTTCGTTACGCAAATCCAAAACAACTAAATTATTATAAACTTGGGCGCATCGCTGTATTTGCTCTTTAAATTTTTCTTCTTGCTCGAAGTAGAGGTCTACTCTTTCTTTTACATCAGGAAGCTGCAAAATTTCCTCGATGGTATGATTTTTGCAGTAGTCGATTAACTGCATCATTAACTGATAATTGGAAACCGTAAATTCTTTAAACCTTCCCAAGCCGGTTCGGGCGTCCATTATGAAGTTTAACAGCACCCATTCTTGCGGATGCAGAACCTCTTCTTTGGCAAATTGAGCGGAATCTGATTTGTCAACTGCCGCCATCATCGCCTCGGAAATATCAGGAAACTTTGCTGGGCCTCCATAATATTTGTACAGTACCCTAGCTGCAGAAGCTGCATAGGGATCGATGATGTGGTTGATTTTGATTTTCTCGTGTCTGAGAGTTTCGCTGAAGTGGTGATCGAAAGCTAGATGAATTCCCTCAACATAAGGTAAATTGGTGCTAATATCGTTATTTGTTATTTCTATTTTCCCATCCTGCATATCTTTAGGATGCACGAATTTAATCTCGTCGATCATATCGAGTTCTTTGAGCAAAACGGCACAGACAAGACCGTCAAAATCGCTGCGGGTGACTAATCTGTATTTTTTAGTGAGTGGCATATGCTTATGTGATGCGGAGGAACTGATCACCAGCTAATATAACGTATTACCCGATCGCTTTCCAATATGAACGCAGACCCTTACGCTTGGATAGAGAAGGCCCTGGACACAGTTCGCCGCGCCGATTGGTATAGATCGCCACAGTCGATCGATAGTTGCCCCGGGCCTGTGGTAAAGTTAGCAGGCCACTGGCTGATTAACTTTGCCAGCAACGATTATCTGGGACTTGCCGGCGATGACAGGTTAATTCAAGCTGCTATGGCTGCTACTAAGGAATTTGGTACGGGTGCGACGGGTTCGAGGTTGGTCAGCGGACACCGCGATTTGCACCGACAGCTAGAACAAGCTATTGCTAATTTAAAACAAACTGAAGATGCTTTAGTATTCAGTTCGGGATATTTGGCGAATCTAGGGGCGATCGCATCCGTTGTCGGCAAACGCGATTTGATATTATCTGACAAGTACAATCATTCGAGCCTGAAAAACGGAGCCACACTCAGCGGTGCAACTTCCCTAGAGTACAGTCACTGCAATATTGAGGATTTAAAGGCAAAGCTAGAGCAAAATCGCGCAACATACCGCAAGTGTTTAATTATTACCGATAGCGTCTTTAGCATGGATGGGGACTTGTGTCCGCTGCCGCAGTTGTTGGCTGTGGCCGAAACCTTTAACTGCATGATATTAGTAGATGAAGCTCACGCTACAGGAGTTTTCGGTGCTAGCGGTGCCGGTTGTGCAGAACATTTCGGGTGTACGGGAACACCGCTGATTCAAGTGGGGACACTCAGCAAAGCTTTGGGAAGTTTAGGTGGTTACGTTGCGGGCTCTGCTGCTTTAATTGATTTTCTGCGTAACCGAGCTGCGAGTTGGATTTATACTACAGCATTGACGCCTGCTGATGCGGCGGCTGCTTTGGAAGCTGTGAGGATTGTACAGCAAGAACCAGAACGCCGAGTTCGGTTGCGACAAAATATCGAAACTTTCAAATATTGCGCGATTACCAATCATCAATTACCAATTAGTAATTCCCTCTCCCCAATTTTCACTCTTCCGTTAAAAGATGCAGCCTCCGCTTTAACAGTCGGCAGCAAACTCAGGGATATGGGTATTTTTGCTCCGGCGATTAGGCCTCCGACTGTAAGCGTGAGTCGAATTCGGATTTCGCTGATGGCAACTCACGAGCTCGCACACCTTCAGCAGTTGGTAGAGGCGCTGAAGCAAGTTTTGAGTTTTGAGTGAATGTTGGGTGGGCACCGCGCACCGCTTGACTAAATGTAAATGTTGGGCATCGGGCATCGGGCATTGGACATCGGGCATCGGCCTAATGACTAATGACTACTGACTAATGACTACTGACTTCTGATTGTCAAGATATCGCTATTGACTTATGACCAATCTTATACAGGAGTTTGGTCGATCGGTCAACAACTGTAAATTTTTTGTAAATTTAGATACTTTTTGGAATTTAGCGCTATATTAAAGAAGTAGCAGGTACACCAAATTTAATATAAGGAACGTCCACCATGAACACAAATCGTCAGAACGTAAAAAAAGTAGCAGAAACCCACCGCGCTAATATTCACAAGCAACTGATGCACCGCATTGAAGTAGCGAGATCCAGTGGCAATCAAGATTTGGTTCGGGTGCTTGAAGAGGAAATGAGACAGCTTTAAAGAAGCTGCCACTAGAATTTGCCCGTAGTTTGGTTTAGAGGGTTGTGCGAGAAATGCAGAATTCCGGCAACCGCTACCTGTTAAGTTTTGACTCCTCTCTTAGTTGGTAGGAAAAACCCCGGTTTCTTAAAGGAACCGGGGTTTTTTATTGAGAAGGAAGAAGAAAGAAGGAAGAGGGAACACTCCTGCACGCACAAACTCTATCTGTAGAGTGCGCCTCGGTCTACAGAGTTTGTACCAATAGCAGATTGAACCATTAATTTTTTGCGTAAGTTCTGAAGTCAGAACGAAGAAGGAAGAGGGAAGAACAATACTTACGCTACATTCGTTCTATTTTGACACTATCTGTAGTGGTAAGGTGCACCGAGGCGCACCCTACTAATTAACTACAGGAGTTACGCAACTGGCACATGGTGAGGGCGCGATCACCCCCTCACCCATCACTTTAAGCAGTCTGGGGCGCTGACAAGTGGACACTCGCGACTAACAACCAAACTCAATCGAGCACGAATAACGTACACTCATGTGTGTGCTATTCGTTGGAAAATTGAGTAATTTTCTAGGGAAATCAAGCTACTAACCGGGAGAGACTATTGGCAGTGCCGTCAAGCTAACCGTCAAATAAATCATATTGCTTGCGCTTAATTTATGTGGGCTAGGAACTCAAAAAATAATCTGATAAAACAGGTGAAATAATATATCAAATTAAACACGGTCTGCTATCAAATTATTTAATGGAGCAACTAAAAACTCCCGATGTTCTGATGTTTATTGTCTAATTTTTTGGTGCTGGTACACGGAGTTGTGGCAGTTGCGTAAGTCCTACCCAATTTCTATGTCATGCCTGAAATCCATAAACACCGAACGACTTTGCCGAAGCCGCAGCGGCATGGCTAAAAGAACGCGAAATTAGCAAAAGTCAGAAGTCAGAAATAAAATGTAATATTGAAGATGGATTGAGATGGATTTTTATGGTTGACTGGGAAAGGCAGCTTTGCCAAAATTTAAGACTAGCAAAAATGCTTAACGGAAAAAAGTTAAAAGCTATAAAGCTGAACATCAGGGTGGCGACAGCAAAATCCCCAAAATAATAGATAAAAGTGATGGCGACAAACATCCGATACCAGCCGGAAAACGGCTACGACTCAGAACCAACTCAGCCTTCTCTAAGAGAAAATCTGAATAGGCGATCGCTCATGCGCCTACCCCGAAGCCTGAGTGCCGTCGAAACATCAGGCTTTGGTCTCACCGGTCACGCTAATTGGTTTACCATCGCGACAGTCATCCAGGCAAGCATGGGCCCTAGCGCCATATTTATCTGGTTGCCCGGTATCATCATGGGTATGATGCTGAACCTACAGGTAAAACGCATCGGCGAGTATTTCCCAGACATGGCTGGGGGAACGCCCAACTATACCGCGCGACTACTGAAAAATTATCCAGGCCTGGGAAGCTATGCAGCGATCGGATACTTTTTAAGCTGGGTAGCAACACTGCCAATTTCTGCGATCGTACTGACCCAACTAATCAAAGTCAACCTCAATAGTTTAGGTTTTAGCTGTCCTGAAACTTTATTAAATATTACCTTCACACTTATAACCTTCATTTTGACCTTCAGCGGCACTCGCGCCTTAAGTATTCTGCACGCCTTTTTCGTGTTACCGACAGTCGGCGTACTATCCGTTTTTTCCATTCATGGTCTATTCTGGTTAGCTTTTTCGTCAAACAGTCCCGGCTTTTTCCCCACTATTTGGCCGGAATTCACCTTTATTGACTGGGCTAAATGGTTTTACTTTGCTACCTACATCTTCTACTGCTGTGACTCCGCCGCCAGTTTCGTAGCGGATAGCCGCAACCCTACTAAAACCTTGCAGTTTCTCAAAATTTCCGCACTGGGGATGCTGCCTGTGATTTTAGGAGGTTCTTGGGTACTGATGCGCTTGGCCACCGCTCCTGGTCTAAAAGATGACGTATTCTTGAATGTATTAGCTGCCTGTCAGGTATTATGGGGGCCCTGGGTGCCCACCCTTGTCACCTTTCTAGTAGTCGCAAGCTGTCTTCTGAGTTGCGCGACAATTGTTTCCAACTGCCCCCGGATGCTGTACCAACTTGCCGTAGATGGGCATATTTCGCCGACCTTCGCAGTTGTATCCAGACGGGGTGTCTTTGGATTTGGGCTGGTCTTTATTTTGGTTCTCAGTTTAACCTGTCTAGCTTGGGGAAATGTACCTCGGCTGGTGGCGATTACTAATGTTGGCTTGGTTGTCTGCCTGATGATGTTCCATCTCTCACTGTGGCTGCGGCGGGATCAGCCAGAAGTTCGGTGGCCTGGGTGGTCGCTGGGCTTTTTCGTAGTAGATGCGGTGGTTCTAGTCGTGGGAGGCTTAGCTTGGGGCTGGCAAGACTTTATCATTGGGTTGTTATTTCCCCTTGCCGTTTTAGCAGTGGATGCAGGGATGAGTCGCATTGCCTTTGCCCCCTTCCATCCGTCGTGGTGGATTCGGCTTTACCGCAACACAAGCAAGAGCAAAATGCCAGATTTTGTGGCGTTTCAGGTTGTAATTTTGATCTTGCTGATTGTGAGTGCCGTGGCTGTCGGCTGGATTTTTGGCTTCAAATTATATGCTAACTCTACTGTTGGCTTGAATTTATTCGTAGTGCTACTGGTGACAGTTGCTTTTATTGGGGTGGCAGTTGCCTGTTGGACGAGCTTACCCCAAGTCGTCTCAATGGACGAGGCACGAGAGGGAGCAGAACAGCTCTTTACCATTGCCCTAGATGGTATTGTAGTGCTGGATGAAAATGGTGTCATTCGTCAAACTAATCCCGCTGCTGAAAGCGTCTTCGGCATAGATGCTACTAGGCTAATTGGGTCTTACCTGAACAAATTACTACCCGGATTAGGGGCTCAGCCAGAACAGTGGCTCAGTCGCAGCGAACAAACTTTCAAGTTGTCCGATGGTAGCTCGCGTATTCTGGAAGTTGCCATCTCCGACCGATTCTCTCAAGACGCTTCCCTTTCCAATCAAGATCTGCAACAATATGTGGCGATCGTGCGCGATATCACCGATCGCAAGCAAGCCCAAGAAGCACTGCAAAAAGCTAATGAGGAACTAGAAATCAAAGTCGAGGAGCGTACATCTGAGCTCACCCATACGGTGCAGCAATTGCAGAATGAGATTGAAGAGCGCGAGCGGATAGAAGCAAATCTCAGAGCGATGCAAAATCAGATTGTTGTCCAAGAAAAACTAGCTTCTCTGGGCAGTTTAACAGCAGGGATTGCCCACGAAATCAGAAACCCCTTAAACTTTGTCAACAATTTCTCAGAACTTTCTGCGGAATTAACAGAAGAACTGTATGAAAAAATTGAAAATCAAGCAGAACGTTTAGATCCTGACACCAGTCAGGATATTGCCGAGCTATTAACCGACCTCACAGCTAATCTTAAAAAAATTAATCAACACGGTCAAAGAGCCGACAAAATCGTTGGCAATATGCTTTTGCATTCGAGGGGACAAAGCGGTCAGTGGGAAGCTACAGATATAAATACTTTATTGGCCGAATATATCAATCTAGCCTATCACGGGATGCGAGCCAAGGAACCTGCTTTTAACATTACCATAGAAACAGACTATGACAATGACATTGGCGAAGTAGAAATCGTGCCACAAGACATCGGCAGGGTTTTTCTTAACATTATTAGCAATGCTTGCTATGCAGCTTATAAAAAGAAACAAGAAATGGGAGAAGTATTTTCACCGCTGCTTGACGTTAGAACTCGAAATATTGGTTCGGCGATTGAAATTCGCATTCGCGATAATGGCTCAGGTATAGAACCAGAGGTACTTGATAAAATTTTCAATCCCTTTTTTACTACAAAGCCACCAGCAGAAGGTACTGGTCTAGGTCTTTCTATCAGTAATGATGTTGTCGTTCAGCAACATCGTGGAGAATTAAAAGTCGAGACAGAAGTAGGAGATTATACAGAGTTTATAATCGTATTACCGAAAAAAATAGCTGAAATTAAGGAGTCAAGAAAATGAAAGTAATGGTTGTAGATGACGAAGAAGATATTCAGTCATTATTCAAGCAAAAATTTAGGAAAGAAATTAAAGCCGGGCAAATTAAATTTCATTTTTGCCTATCAGCAGAAGCAGCTTTGAACCACTTAGAAAACCAGGACGAAGCATCTATTGTCTTGATTTTATCCGATATTAATATGCCCGGAATGAATGGGCTAGAACTGCTCAGGATTCTCAAAGAAAAGTTTCCTGACCTAAAAGTTTTTATGATTACCGCTTATGGAGATGAGAGAAATTACCAAACCGCGATAGCTTATGGAGCTGATGACTATATTACTAAGCCTGTTAATTTTGATACACTCAAAAATAAAATAATCAATTTGGAGTAAATTGCACAAGGCAGCATAATTGCTAATTGCTACTTTTCTAAACCTCCTCTCTTATTTATTCCTTCTACTAGCAACTGAGAGCATAATATGCCAGCTAAAATATTATTTGTCGATGACGAACCCGATTTAGAATCTTTAATTTCCCAGAAATTTAGAAAAAAGATCCGTGCGGCAGAATACCAGGTTTTTTTTGCGTATAATGGCGTAGAAGCGCTGGCAAAGTTACAAGAACAACCGGATATAGACATTGTGCTGACTGACATTAATATGCCAGTTATGGATGGCATCGCTTTGTTAGGGAAACTTAATCAGATAGCTTCCCTAGTCAAAACAATAGTTATATCTGCTTATGGCGACTTGGGAAATATTAGAAAGGCGATGAACGGTGGGGCATTTGATTTTTTGACTAAGCCTATAGATTTTCAGGATTTAGAAATTACAATTAACAAAACATTGTCCCATGTGCAACAGCTAAAGGAAAACGAGCGATCCCGCCAAGAAAGAGAGGAGAAATTGCGGCAATCGGAAGTGCGAGAGCGAGAAAAAGCTATCCAACTAGAACTCGCAATGCAAAAGTTACAGCGCACCCAATCTCAGCTTATTCAGACTGAGAAAATGTCTAGCTTAGGACAGTTAGTTGCTGGTGTTGCCCACGAAATCAATAATCCTGTTAATTTTATTTATGGCAATTTAACTTATGTCAATGAGTATAGTCAGAAGCTATTGGATTTAATCAACCTTTACGAACAGCACGATGCCCATAATCACCCTGAAATCGAAGCTTTCATTGATAACATAGAGCTAGAATTTATCCGAGAAGATCTGCCTAAAATGCTATCTTCGATGAAAGTAGGGGCTGAACGTATCCGTCAGATTGTGCTGACTTTGCGGAACTTCTCCCGCCTTGACGAAGCTGAGATGAAACCCGTTAATATTCACGAGGGCATCGACAGCAGTATAGTCATTTTGCAGAGTCGGCTCAAGCCTAAGCCGGATTGTCCACCTATTCAAATTATTCAAGAATACGGAGATTTGCCAAAAATAGAATGTTATGCCGGTCAGTTGAATCAGGTATTTATGAATTTGCTGAGCAATGCCATTGATGCGTTGAATCAGTATGATAAAAAACGCAGCCCGGAGCAAATTAAAAACGAGCCTAGTACGATTACGATTCGTACTGCTATGCTGAATCAGGATTGGGTAAGAATCAGTGTTAAAGACAATGGGCTGGGGATAACAAGCGAGGTAAGAACCCATCTATTTAGTCCTTTCTTTACAACTAAACCTGTGGGTCAAGGCACTGGTTTGGGATTATCTATTAGCTATCAGATTGTGGTGGAGAAGCACGGCGGAGATTTGAAGTGTTTATCACAGCCAACAGAGCGGGGTGCAGAATTTGTGATTGACATTCCCATTAGGCAGAATAATCGGGTAGAGATGAAGGCGAGTTAAGGGGAATAAAATTGGCTAAAAGAACGTGAAATCAGTAAAATTCAAGCTTATTCGTTGGGCGAATTGATGGGGGAAATTTACGCCTTTGGTAGCGGTAGCCGGCGGCATCGCACTTAGCGGGAGTGAAAGTAAATACCATTTCTCTAAAATCGTGCAACACTCTTCGACCCCCCCTAGCCCCCCCTTGCTAAGGGGGGGAACAAGAATA